>DATFIL010000437.1:0-7866 GCA_035270145.1 Desulfobacter sp.
CGCAAAAATACATAGCAGAAACTGGCAGATGCAGGCCTTGATGAATAATTTTATAATTTTATGCTTTAAAGGTTGCATCTGGTTTTTTCTTATTGCCATGGGGAACACAGCATATTTCAGAATTTACAGGTCAGGCCGGCATAGGCGCTGCGGGGGACTTCCACAGGATAACTGAATGCTTCCTGGACAAACTCAAGATGGCTGTCCTGGAGCAGATTCTGCCCGGTCAGGAAAAATTCCAGATCCGGCCGGATTCTCCATCCCAGGCGCAGGTCCAGAGTTGCATAATCATCAATTTCATAGATGAGCGTTTCAGAAAATACGTAATTTGCGTTTGTTTTGCCTACATATCTAAGCCAGGCGTCCAGGGTCAGATTTTCCGTCAAATCAAACCGGCCCCTCAAGGATACCTGATGTTTTGTAAATCCAAAATCGATTTCAAAATCCTGGTCATTGTCATAATCATGGCATGTCAGTGAATAGGCCAGGGTCCATTTGACTTTCCTGCTTGTGGCCAGATCTACGGCAATTTCTGCCCCCCAGGACCGGGCATTGGACATGTTGCTTAGCACAACATCATAATAAGAATCCTGATCGTCAAAATCCTGCGGTGAATAAATTCTTAAGTTTTTATAATCATTGAAGAACAGTGCCAGGTCAATGGAGAGCTGGGATTGCGGGATAAAGCGGTATCCGGCTTCCCAGGCCCACAATGTTTCTGCCTTTTGATCCTCATTATTTACGAATCTGGTGTACAACGGGCCGTCGGGCGTATCCATTCCGGAGAGGTAAACCAGGGCATTGGCCTCTACCCGGGAGGGAATCCGGGTTGCCCGGGAAATGGCCGCCCATAATCTGTGGTGCTCACCGGGTATCCACAACAGCCTTGTGGATGGCTGAATTTCAAGGCCGGTATAATCGTTGTGCTCAAATTTTGAACCAATGGTCAGTTTGATTTTATCCTCAAGTAAAGAGATTTCATCCTGGATAAAGGCAGAGTACT
This sequence comes from Desulfobacter sp., assembly GCA_035270145.1. Taxonomy (GTDB): domain Bacteria; phylum Desulfobacterota; class Desulfobacteria; order Desulfobacterales; family Desulfobacteraceae; genus Desulfobacter. Next base: position 1,004 of record DATFIL010000437.1, read on the forward strand.
GAAGATCACTTGTGCTGACCGGATCCATAACAGCAACTTTTGAGCCTGAATAATCATCATATAAATGACGCAGCCTGAGTCCCCAGATAATATCATTCCCAAAACCCAATCCAAAGCGGTGCTGGAATTCAACATCAACGTTGTGCCGGTCTTCGTTGAGGATATCCTCGGAACGATGCATGACATCGTAATACATCTGCACAGAAATTTCCGATGTTCCGGAAAGGACTTTTGTCCACCGGCCCATGATATTGCCCCCGGATACATCGGTTTTTACGGGAAATTCATCCATGTAGTCAGGCGGCGTCTGACTGTAAAGATAGAGATCCTGGTGGATATGACCGTCGTAGAGATCTCCCTGGAGGGTAAAATCGTTGGCTGAAGACAATTTGGCATCCATGCGGAAGCCGGCCTGATTGATCTGCCAGTCGTCCCCTGCATTCTCTCCGGAAAGACGTTGAAAGTCGTCTATAGAGTAGTGTTTGGCATAAATCCGCCAGAATTTGTTTTTACCCATGGTGCCGCCATATCTTGCGGCCACCCTGTTTCTTTCCACTGTTCCTGCGGAAGCCTTTACAAAACCGCCCTGGGTATCATTGGCCCGCCGGGTGATGATATTGATCACCCCATTGACCGCATTGGATCCCCAGATGGTGGCACCGGGGCCGCGGATTACCTCAATGCGGTCCACATCCTCAAGCAGCACATTTGTTACTTCCCAATAAACGCCTGAAAAACTATGGGTATACACACTGCGTCCGTCAACAAGAACCTGAAGACTTGGGGAAAAACGGCTGTTAAACCCCCTGCAGTTCACTGCCCATTTGTTGGCATCAATGCGCGCCACATTCAGGCCCGGGGCCATGCGCAGGGCATCAGGGATACTGGTGACTCCGGAACGTCTGATATCTTCCCGGGTGATTACGAAAATTGCTGCAGCACTGTCAGACAGTCGCTGGCTTTTTTTACTCACGGAAGTTACTTTGATGTCCATGAGTTCTTCAATGGAGAATTCAGTTAAATCCTGATCCTGTGCAGCTGGACACCTGGCAGGTAAAATAAACAACAGGCCAGGCAGAAACAAAATCGTCAGAATTGTTTTTTTCAGGAGAACCTGTAGCACCGGAACCCTCTTTTTTTAGATTATGAAAATTCTGTATAAAAACATCTATAATCTGTAACAATAATTCCCCAATGTTTAACTTTAAATTCTTTTATTGTCAATCAATCACAGAATGTTTATTTAAATAAGATACAAGAAACAAGATACAATAGGAGAAGCGCCTGCGGCGCCCATTTTAAGCCTGTTGTTGGTGTCTTTAGGTTTGATTGTTTGTTGTGGGCTTGGCTGCCCATGTACGGTATATCATACTCGATCATCGAGTCATACCTTTTCAAGTAAGGTTTGATAGGCGTTGCCCAATTCCACAAATCTTTCGTGACTGCCGCCTCTGTCCGGATGATGTTGTCTGGCAAGGCGCCTGAATTCCCGGGTCAGGGCTTTCTTGTCCATGGATTCCAGGGTCTTGGCCGTGAGATTGAAAATTTTGAGTGCCCGGGATAACCCAAGCTGCCGGGTGGCGCCAGGCGGCTTAAACCAGCGGTTTCTTTGGCGGAACTGAAAATCTTTAACCATATCATCTAGCAGCACCGAATCTCCGTAAGTATGATCAAAAAACATGACTGCATATCGGATCAGATATTCATGCAGATGGCTGGTCAGCTCGAAAAGTTCCTTATTCAGCAGACATAACTCCTGGATAAAAAAGGCCTCTACTTTATCCTGGTCCAGCGCATGGGGCATCTGCTTGGCCATAAACCCTTTGAAAAATCGATGCAGATCAAGCACCGTATATATGTAGGATTTAAGATCTTTTCTTTTTAAAACCCGCTCCTGGTCCATGAAAAGCTGTTCGATCTCATCCCGGGATTTTTTATGCAATTCTTTGAAAATCACTGGCGGCATATTAAACGTGGGACCCTGATCCATGTTGCCGAATTTAAGAAAATGGGCCCGGCGCTTGTCAAAGGCATGGACCTGTCGTGCAATGGTCTCTTTCTGTGCCCGGGTCATGGGCTTATACTGCTTGAAAGAACGCTGTCGGAAGGTTTGGGTGGCCCTGCGGATGTCGGGCTGGAGAAAAGGCAGGAACAGGTTTTCAAGCTGATCACTGTCAAAGGTGCCGGCCAGATTTGAAATTTTTGATTCCAGTTCCGGATTTAAATACCAGGCATTGCCGCCGGGATAATCAATCCAGGCCCCGGGGCAGGGACCTATGTCAAAAATATCCTGGGACACCATCTGTTCACCGTCTCTTACAGATTCCCGCAGGATATAGGTGGTCTGTCCGTTTTTTTGTACTTTTGCCAGATACATGGTTAACCGTGTGCCCCTGAATTTTTATATGCCGGGGTCTCCAGTTTGATCCGGTTGTATTTTCTGGAACCAAGGCCGATATCTTGGGCATAGGCAAGCTGGTGTTCCCAGTTCATGTATGGGTAATGTCCCTTGAATTTGTTCTCAGCACCCATTAAATTCCCCCCTTTTTGCTTTGTTTTGAGCTTAATTTCATAAAATTTAAGTATTCATTATGAAAATTCAATACAGGTAAATGTCTTGACCGCTTTTGCTATCGCTTTTGCTTAGACTCGATGATCAAGTTAGGACCATGGGCCTTAAGCTTTCTGAACGTGCTTGCCTCAGACGGAATTTGACTTGATTGTTCCGGCATGATAAAAAGTTCCACCTTTGCAAACGGTAATAATATATCCATGACACCAGGTATCTCGAAAAAACTTTTTATTTATTTCTTTTTTTTCATCTTTATATTTTATGGCATAGTTTATGGCCTATTTATGAAGGTCCGGGAAATGTCAGACACCTCTGCCCGGATTGTCGGTATCAGCAACCGGATTGCAGTATTGTCCAACGACCTTAAAAACAACCTTCTTGATATGGACGCCAATATCAAGAAATTGAAACTGCTGAAAAAAGATGTTTATTTTGAATATGTTGGAACAGCCAGGCGTAATTACCAAAAGGTGCTTGCCGAAATTATGGAATTGGATACAAGGCGGGAATCGCCTGCAGGATACTGGCATGACATTGACCAGACCTTTGGTAGCCATATCCAGTCGGGTGTATCCATGGAACAATCCATAGACGATGATTATACCTGGATTGATGTCGATGTGATGGACCAGTGGATGGCCGCTATTGCCGTGGCCAGAAAAGACAATGAAGACAGAATTGAACAGGCGCTGATCCTGATCAATGATTTAAGCCGTCAGGTAATGGGAAACTGCATGGTTGGGTTTGGTATTTCAATATTGGTGGGAATTATGGGCGTTTGGTTTATCTCCAGATCCATTATTGTTCCCTTGAATAAATTGAAATCCGGGCTTAAACTGGTTTCTGATGATAATTACACGTATGAGATGGATATTACGTCAAATGATGAATTCGGGGAACTGGCTGCGGCGTTCAATGATATGAACCGTCAGCTTAAAGCCGATGACGAGATCCGCTCGGACTTTATTGCCTCCTTAAGTCATGAAATCAGAAGTCCCTTGTCTTCCATCCGTGAGTCTGTAAATATGCTGACTGAAGAGGTTCTTGGGCCGGTAAATGATAAACAGAAAAAATTTTTAAACATTTCAGCCAAAGAGATAGCCCGGATCACCGGCCTTTTAAACCACCTGCTGGATGCCTCCATCCTGGTTTCTGGTGCTAAAAAAAGACCGGTTTCACCCTTTGATCCCAATGAGCTTGTGGACTCGGCTATTTCAAGTATTACGCCCGGTGCAGAGACCCGGGGCATCCATATGGAATTTGATGCCCTTAAAAAGGCTCCCATGGTCAAAGGCAATGAAAAGGAGATTATGCAGGTGATCATAAATATTTTGGATAATGCGGTAAAGTTTTCACCGGATAACAGCCGGGTGGATATTCGTTTGATCCGGGGGCCGGGAAAGCATTTTCTGACATGTAGTATCAGTGATCAAGGACCGGGGATTCCCGAAGATAAAAAAAATTTGATTTTTAAGAAATATTACCGGGCCAGGGAGGTGCGCAAGCACATGGACGGGGTAGGACTTGGTTTGAATATTGCCCGGCGGATCGTTCAGGCCAATGGCGGAAAAATTTTTGTGAAGAATAAGCCGGATAAAGGATGCACTTTTTCCTTTACTTTGCCGGTGTTTCAATAGATCAATTTTAAGGGTTTTTATATGCATTTTTCATGGATATCTGATTCTTGCCTGAATTTGGTCATAAGAAGAACGCTCATGCGTTTTTTTCTTTGTTTCAGGGTTCTGGTTTTTATCGGGTGTACCGGAGTGTTTTTTAACGGGTGTAGTATAATATCTACCTGCTCCACTATCGTTTGTCGGGATGCCATGGTAAAACAGGGACAGGAGGCATATTTAAATGAAGATTATACCCTTTCCCGTCAGATTTTTTCACAGCTTGCTTCAAGGGAAGGTGATGCACAGCTTCAGGCGGCCGGCCTTTATGGAAATGCTTGTATTGACATGATTCGTGCAGAAAATGCCCAAGCCTTTAGAACGGCTGTGAAGCAGCTTCTGCTTTTACCTTCACAATTACCCTGCCGGATTTCAACTTGCGGGGACCAGGATAATGCCGGCCGGGAAGCGCTTTGCAATCCGTGGTCGAGGATTCATCCCGGGATGCTGGAAAAAGCCCTTGCCCACGGCATGACTTTGTTTGAATCCGAGCGGTCGGATATAACGAAACAGTTTAATGTGCTTTATGCCAAACAGGAAGTCTATAAAAAAGAGCGTCTTAACATGCAGAAAAAGATTGATTCTCTAAAACTGAAAATAACAGCCTTAGAAAAGTTGAACATGGACCAGGAAGCACGGATTACAGATCTTTTGCACCAGATAACTGTGCTTGAAAGAATTGATAAGGAACGGCAAGAACAAAGGGAGAACCCGTGACGGCAGCACACAAAATACTCATTGTTGACGATGATACCAATATCCTGGAGGTCTTGGACGCAAGGCTGTCTGCATCCAACTTTAAAGTCTTGAAGGCAAAGGATGCAGCAGGGGCCGAACAGATACTCAAAGCGAAAGAAGACATAGATCTGCTGGTTTCAGATATAAAAATGCCGGGGAAAAGCGGAATTGAATTGTTCACGGATATCCGTAAGTCCCTACCGGATCTGCCTGTGATTTTCTTGACTGCCTACGGCACCATACCGGATGCTGTGGAGGCTATAAAACTGGGCGCAGCCGATTATATTTCCAAGCCTTTTGACGGCCTGGAACTGATTAATAAAATTAATGCCATGATGGCCCTGCGCGGCACAAGTGTTGGTACAGAACCTATGCCTATGGTTGAATCCGGGTTTTACTGGGGAAAATCCGCTCCCATGAAGCGTCTTTATACCATGGTGAAAAAGGTGGCTGCCACTCAGGTCAACGTGCTTATTCTCGGGGAAAGCGGCGTGGGCAAGGAATGTATTGCCGGATATATCCACAAAAACAGCCATAGAAAAAAACAGCCCTACATGGTGGTGGACTGCGGGTCAACGCCGGCAGGTATCCTTGAAAGTGAATTGTTCGGCCATTTGAAAGGGTCGTTTACCCATGCCGTAAAGGACAAAATCGGGCTTATTCAGGCTGCAGAGTTTGGGACGCTTTTCCTGGATGAAATCGGCAATATTTCCCATGATATGCAATGCCGTCTGTTAAGATTTCTGGAGGATAAAAAAATCCGCCAGGTGGGCGCGGTAAAAGAAAAAACTGTGGACTGTCGAGTGATTGCTGCGACCAACGCTGATCTTGCCCAGGCCATTGAAGCGGGAAGCTTCCGCCAGGATCTGTACTACCGGCTCAAGGGAATCACCCTGACCATTCCGCCTTTGCGGGACCGCAAAGAAGATATTTTCTCTTTGGCTGAGCTTTTTGCTGACAGCTATGGCCAGGCACACGGTATTGGCCAACTGCGTATTTCCGATGCCGCTGCTAAAGTGCTGGAAGAACATCCCTGGCCTGGTAATGTCCGGGAATTGAAAAATACCATAGAAGCCGGTGCTGTTCTGTGCCAAAATCAGGTTATTGAACCATGGGATCTTCAGATTGAAAGCATCAGGGAAAATGCGGTGCTGACTTCGGATCTGCCTGGTTCCCAAGCGTTTTCCATTGAACAGAGTGAAAAGGATACCATTATAAGGGCCCTGAAAAAGTCAAGAGGGGTTCAAAAAGAAGCGGCTGATCTTTTAGGTATCAGCAAGCGAGCCATGCATTATAAGGTTAAAAAGTACGACATTGATCCCACAGCTTATAAATAAAAATACCCCATGACAGGCATTACAAAATTCAACAAAGTTATTAATACCCTCGGGGAGATCTACGCCCTGTTTGACACGGCTATGGCTGAATTTCCATTTGCCTGCGCAAAACAATGTTCAGACTGCTGCACCTGTAATGTCACGGCCACAGGCCTTGAAATTGCCTATATCCAACACCGGCTAAAGGGCAGGGCACTGGACGATATCCGCTTGCGGCCGGCACGTGCCGGGCAAAGCCGACGGTTCCGGCCTCTTCAGACCACTAACGGATTTGCGTTGGCCTGCATGGAGGGCCGTGATACGGATGAGGAAGAAAACGATCCGTCCTGGGGCACCTGTCCTTTTCTTGAAGATGGAATTTGCACCATCTATCCTGTTCGCCCGCTAGGGTGCCGGGTGATGATGTCCACAACCCCTTGCCGGCAGACAGGACAGGCTGATATGCCTTTTCTTGCATTAACCATAACGACCATTTTCATGCAGTTTGTGGAGCATCTTGATGCAGGTGGCGTATACGGCAACTTCCTTGATCTGCTGGAACAC
>DATFIL010000438.1:0-11414 GCA_035270145.1 Desulfobacter sp.
TTTGCCACACCCTGTCCATGAAACACCATTGTTTTTCTGCCGGCCCCCTGGGTATCTTGTCCTCCTGAATGAAATTGGAGCTGTTTTTCCTGGAGATCGAATCGCAGGGCTTCGGACAAACTGTTCGGAAGGTCATTGGGATGGATTTCAACACAGCGATGCATGTCACACTGGTACAGCCGGCATTCATTCTGACTGAATGCCAGAATGAAGAATCGGGTATTAAAGAATACCATCGGCATGAGCGGTTTTACATGGAATTGGCCTCCTGTCACCACCATCTGTTGAATTGATGCGGGAATTCGGCACGCACGCATGATATCAGGTGACGCAAACAGGGCAAATCCCTCTTTTTGATACTGCCAGAATTTGGCGTTGTTGCTATCCAGAAGCGTTGATGCTGGTTTCCAGTCAATGTCAGGAGCCAGCTCTGTTGCGGTTTCCAAGGCATTTTTGAAGCGGACGGCGTTCTGTAGCGTTTCTCTGCCGCTTCGATGGGTTGGGATGTACAGGGAAACACAGGGTTTGCTTTCATGTTCGAAAAGGGTTTCCAGTTCCTTTTCATCAAACCCGTCGATTATCTCCAGGTTGTCCGGTGTCTTTACATTCTTCATTGTGATCCTCATTTTATTTTCTCATTGATTCACTCGATGATTCAGGTAATTGCCTGGTTGACATTGTATTGAATTTTATCAGGCCCTGGAAAAAATCATATGATGAAAAACCACCATTTTACTGTTTCCCCACTATGTAGAACAGGTTCTTTTGAAAAGCTCTATTGCCGAAGAAACCTTTCAAACCGTTCTGGTGGTAGGTGCCTTAGAGAAACCGGGCTATACCGTTAAACCGATTAAAGAGATCGAATATGCCGCCGGCCATGTGGCCATTGCCAAATGATATTTCCGCCCAGAATCTGCGCATGCGCCAAGGCGAAAAATCAGCCTTGATCATCCTTTCCGCCCCTACAGCTTGTTTTCAAAGGCGTAATGCTTTGCAAATTCAATTTCTTCTTCCATGGTATTCAATTTACCATCCAGCTTTTCGTCAATGATTTTATTGAGTATCGTGCTGTAAATTGGTCCCGGCTTTATTCCCACGGATTTAAGATCCTTACCCCCGATCAACGGTTGAGTTTTTCGCTGGTGTGTATAAAAAAAGGAGATGGCTTTACGCACTGATTCTTTTTTAGTCAATGCCAGCATAAACAAAAGGCATTCGGTTTTAAAATGGATCAGCCACCTGTACATCTGTTGATTTGAGACCGGATAGTTTTTCTCAATAAGCCGGATCCGTTGTGCGGCCTTGATGCGCTGCTCAAGCAGCAATTCCTTTTCTTTTATGGGGAACATTAGTCTGTCCGCGATCTGGGTGCTTACCGTAAAGGAGTACCCGTGAAGCCAGGCCATGAAGTAAACCGACCATCTTGGATAAGCATCATCTTCATACAACAGATCATGCCATGCCAGGGTTTTACCTACGGATTTAAACAAGGCGCGGGTGGTATCGGTTAATTTCAGGTCATGATGAATCACCTTGTCTATATCGTAATCAGCCATGGTCTGCAACGCAGGCAAAGGATTGTCTTCTCCGAAAATTTGTTTGAGTTCCGAAAGCACCCGCAATCCGCTTAAATGTTTAACAGCACCGACATTTAAGGCATTTTTGATAAGATTGGCGGTCACTTTCCCAATCCTGAACCCGAACCGGTTGGAGAATTTGATGGCCCTGAAAATTCGGGTGGGGTCTTCAATAAAGCTCAGATTATGAATAATCCGGATAATTTTATCCTTAATATCCCTGACACCGCCAAAATAGTCAATGAGCGTGCCAAAGCTTTCCGCGTTCAAGGAAATGGCCAGGGTATTGATGGTAAAATCCCTTCTGGCAAGATCCATCTTGATGGAGGAGTTCTCCACTACAGGTAGTGCGGCGGGTGTTGCATAATATTCGAGCCGGGCTGAGGCCACATCAATCTTAAACCCATCCTCAAAAATGATGACTGCTGTGTTGAATTTGCGGTGCTGGTGCAGTCTACAATGATGCATTGAGGCAAAATAACGGGCAAAGGCAATGCCGTCTCCTTCCACCACCACATCCACATCTTCAATGGGCCGTTCCAGCATCAGGTCCCGGACAAAACCACCCACCACAAAGATCTCCACACCAAGCGCGTCTCCGGCACTGCCAATGTCGGAAAGCAATGTGCGTATACGCTCGTTTAAACGGGTTTTTAAAAGATTGCCGACGTATTTTGTCCGAGGTTTCAGACCGGAAATATCTTTTTTTTCACTTTGGACAATCTCTCGGTTATGTTCCACTATAAAATTTAGAAGGTCGGTACGTGTGATAACGCCGGAAATTATCTGATTCTCCATTACCGGAACGACCCGCTGTTTTAAATCAATAATTTTTTGTTCAATTTCAGCCAGGTCACAGGAGAGGCTGACACTTTGGCCGCCAGGTTCAAAATAATCAACAACAGGCTGATCCCCAAGTTTATGATGTATTGTTTTTTGGGCCACATGGCGGGTGATATACCCTGAATATTCAAGTGTTTGTGAATCAAGAACAAGCAGGGTGTTGATGTTGTACCTGATCATCTTTTGCGCCGCATCCAGGCACGATTGATCCGCAGTGATGGTGATGGCCGGGCTGGACATTAATTTTTTTGCCACACGTACATGCCTGATCTGTTGTTCGATAAGCTTCGTCAAGCGGATTTCAACCTGGGGAAGTGTCTGGTTTTCTACTTTGGCAGATGCCGCATAAGAATGGCCTCCTCCACCAAGGGAACCCAGTATTTTACCCACATCCATCTCATGCAGACGGTTTCTGGCAATGACATACACCTTGGACCCCATGAGTACGATAGCAAAAAAACAGTCCAGATTTTCCATTCTGACAATTTTCTGTACGATGGAGGCAAGATCCGGAATATAATGGGATGCTGCAATGGCGGATAGATGGACCTGGATGCCGTTAACGGCAATGGTTGTCATTTCATTGATCAATTCATTAAGCCAGGTGACCTGTTCGGTCTTCATCTCTTTGACCACAAGGCTTGAAATGGTGGATAGGCATGCGCCACAGGAGATCAGAAAGCCTGCTTGTTCGAAATCCGCTCGGGTTGTAGAGGTATAGGTAAAGTTGCCGGTATCCTCGTAAATTCCAAGCGCCATTACCGTGGCTTCATCACTGTTTATACTTATTTTTTTTTCACGCAGAAGTTCACACATGATGGTGGTGGTGGAACCATAGGGTTTTGACAGGTTATAGGTCCCCTTAATTTCGTCTGGAAAAGACGGATGGTGATCGTAAATGTCAATCATAAGATCCGGTTTTTCCAGCAGCGTTTCAACACCGGACAAGCGGCTTCTCTGCCGGGTATCAACAATAACAAGCCGCTGGGTCCCGGAGAAGTCAATCGTAGCTGGATTTGCCATATTAAACAGATATCCCATGGAGTGAATGAAAAAATCCCTAAGATTTTTTTCCTGGGAACCGGGGAAGAGAATCACACTTTCCGGGTACAACTTTTGTGCGGCAAGCATAGCCCCAATGGCATCAAAATCAGAATTCACATGGCTGGTTATGACCGTTTTGGGGGAAATTTCCTTTTTTTTGGGGGGCACCGAATAACTCCTGTTGAAATGCACTTTGCAAATTTATATAGTATTAATTCTTATTTAAAAAATATACATGAATATACTTTATTTATTGTCCCAGTCGGTAGTAAAAACTATGGACTTTAGTCCAAGACTTTTAGTGCCTTATTTCTATTTATATTTATTCTGATATTGATTTCTAATGAAAAAATTATCAGAATATGCAAAAGAACATGGTATCCATTATAAAACAGCGCATGTTCATTCAGATTGACAAGGTTCGGTTTGAATTATATTATCAAATTATACCCCTAATCAATGAGCTAAGCAAATGATCAGAAGATCCCAGATAAATATCAATTATACAAACAGGGATAAAATTGATCAATTGGATTGTTTTTGCAAGGAAGCTGTTCGTGTGATCAATCTTTATATTGATATCTTGTGGAAAAAAAAGAGTTCAATGTTCTGACAAATCCTGGGTTTATATAAAAAATAATGGTCGGCATTGGACGGCCACTATCATTTAAAATATGAAGGAATGATCATGGCAGTCACTTACGAGTGGAAGGGAAAGAATCCCAAAGGCAGAAAAATCAAAGGGGAGATGGAAGCTGAGACGCCGGAACAGGTAAGAACCAGCCTGGAACGTCGCAAAATAACCCCGACAAGAGTCAAAAAAAAACCCAAAGACCTGTTTGAGAATATCTCCTTTCTTGCGCCTAAGGTAACAGAGAGCGACGTCATCATTTTTGCACGACAGTTTTCCACCATGATTGATGCCGGACTGCCACTTCTGCAATGCTTGGAGATTCTGTATTCTCAACAGGAAAATCCCACATTTAAAAAGCAACTTAAGCATATTAAAGAGTCAGTTGAATCCGGTGAGACCTTTGCCGATGCACTGAAAAAATATCCAAAAACCTTTAATGAACTTTTTATAAATATGGTTTCCGCCGGGGAGGCCGGTGGTATTCTTGATGTCATTTTACAGCGTTTGTCAGCTTATGCCGAAAAAATGGCAAAACTTAAAAAGCAGGTCAAGGGGGCCATGACGTATCCGGCCATTACCCTGGCTGTAGCAGTTATTGTGGTCGGTATTATCCTTGTCTTTGTTATACCGGTATTTGAAGAAATGTTTGCCGGCATGGGCTCGGCGCTGCCTGCCCCTACCCAGATGGTTGTGGGACTAAGTAATTTTGTGGTGGGGCATATCGGATGGATGATCCTGGGATTGATTGGCGCAGTTATTCTTTTCAGACAAACGTATAAATCAAAAAAGGGCCGAATTTTTCTTGATGATATGTTTTTACGTCTGCCTGTCATCGGTATTTTGATCCGAAAGGTGGCTGTGGCAAAATTTACCCGCACCACATCGACCATGATGTCGTCCGGGGTATCTATTCTTGAGGCCCTGGACATTGTGGGTAAAACCGCCGGTAATAAAATTGTTGAATTTGCCATATCAGATGTCAAGGTTGGTATTTCCGAAGGCCGTTCCATGGCAGATCCTTTGCTGGAGAGTGGGGTGTTTCCATCCATGGTCTGCTCAATGATCGCCGTGGGTGAATCCACAGGTGCCTTGGATGTCATGATGACAAAAATAGCAGATTTTTATGATGATGAAGTGGACCAGGCCGTAAAAAATCTGACGGATATGATCGAGCCGTTCATGCTTGTATTTTTAGGTGTTGTGGTCGGCGGTCTTGTTATTGCCATGTACCTGCCGATTTTCTCAATGGCCGGCGCAGTTGGATAGCCCGGATTTTTTATTCCGACGGACCCGGGAACTGTTTCTGCAGATCAAGTGGGTTGTTTTGGCCAGGGCTGTATTTGCCCTGGTACTGATATTTTCCACCCTTTTTTTTTCCGATACCGACCTGACCGGGCAAAGGGATCAATCCTTTCTGTCCCTTTACAAAATTTCCGGCACCATCCTTGGTCTGTCTCTAATTTATTTTGTCTGGCTTCGCCAAAAGAAATATCTGCATCTCCTTGCCTATACCCAGATTATTATTGATACTTTTATCGTCACAGCTATTGTTTTTGTCACCGGGTGCTACCACAGTATTTTCACATTTTTATATCTTTTGGTGATCATCTATGCCGCCATGCTGCTGTTTGCCCAGGGCAGTTTTTCAGTGGCGCTGGCATCAAGCTTTCAATATGGTTTTCTCATTGAGCTTGAGTATCTTCGAATCATTACCCCTTTGTCGGAAAACCAAACCCTGGGCCTGGTGGTGGACCAGCACCATATCCTGTACCGGGTTGTGATCACCATTTCAGCCTTTTTTGCCACGGCAGCGTTAAGCGGTATTCTCTCCTTGCAGCTTAAAACAGCTAAAAAAGACCTTAAAATTGCCCAGGAACATTTAAAGCGTGTGGAAAAAATGGCGGCTGTGGATGAAATCGTGTCAGGCATTGCCCATGAGATTAAAAACCCTCTGGCGTCTTTGTCAGGCTCCATACAAATGTTAAGGGAAGAAATGACATCAACAGGGGGAGAGGACAAACTGATGCAAATTATTTTAAGGGAAACAGATCGCCTCAGACAGATTGTGACCGACATTCGATTGATTTCAAAACCCGGCCGGACCAATGCCGAATTGATTGATTTTTCCAAAGCAATTGATGATGTAAAAACCCTGTTCGACAATACACCGGACTGGCATGACAGAATCAATATTATTACCCGGCTTGAAACGGATCTGTATGTGTACATGGATACGGTGCACCTGCAACAGATTTTATGGAATCTGATTAAAAACGCAGCTGAATCCATTGAAGGGAAGGGCAAAATTACAATTTCCTTGTATTCGCCTAAACACAAACGCATTTACCTGACCATTCAGGATACCGGTCTGGGCATTGACCCCAAAAAGGCCCCCCATATTTTTGATCCGTTTTTCACCACTAAAAGTGATGGCACAGGACTTGGGCTTTCAATTATTCACAGGATTGTTGACACCTATGACGGCATGATTGATTTTGAATCCATTCCCGGCAAAGGCACGGTTTTCACACTTATTTTTCAAAATCCCCATTCCTGCTCAAGCGTGTCGTAACATATTTTACTGTTTTTTAACCTCAATTTTGCCGAATTTAGAATTGCTGAAACTGGATATTTGCCATAAGTACTTTTTACGTCTAAATCGTCTGTATATTGTGGCTAAATGGTACAAAAATACGATATGTGGTATCCGAATTTCTTATGGCAAATATCCAGTGCTGAAAAAACAGGTTTGACATATCGGATTAGTTATAATAAGAATATTTTTTTTTGGTTTTGCATTTTGACAATTTTAAATTGGATTGGAACAGTGCTTTATACTTGGAGTTTTTTTATTGCGTCGGCAATATTCGTCATTGGAATCATTTACAGGATCATTGGCTTTTTCCGGTTAACCATCGGCCCGGACCGGGCCGAATTCACTACAGCAGACCGAATAAAAGCTTTTTTGTCGGGCCTGTTGGGCATTCTGGTCTCACCTGTCCGGATGTTTCACCTTTTAAAGACGGTTATTCTGAATGTAGTGCTTCAATTGCCGCTGATACGTCAGGATTCCCTGAAGTGGTTTATGCACATCTGTATCTACTGGGGATTTTTTGGGTTATTTTTTTTCCATGCCCTTGAAGGCTATGTCAGTGAAGTGATTTTCTCAAATTACATGTCCACCCTGAATCCGTTCATGGCCCTTCGGAATATCGCCGGTGTAATGGTGATGACGGGAGTTGGCATTGCCATATATCGCAGGAAAACCAATTTTCGTTTGAAACAGATCAGCAAGCACCACGATTACCTGGCAATCGTCCTGCTTGCACTCGTCATGATATCCGGTTTTGGCCTGGAAGCGGCTAAGATCATCTCTTCCGGTGTGTTTGACGACATGGTGGCCGAATATGGCTTCATGGATTATGATGAGGAACTCCCGGCGCTTAAAGCAGTATGGCAGGAAGAATTCAATGTCCATTTCCCCGGGGAGACCATCCCGGTCACCCCGGAAATTATGGAACTTGGATGGATGGTCAATGAAGACAATTGTGCCGCCTGCCATTCCAACCCAAGGTGGGCCTTTGTATCCTATCCTGTCTCCATTGCCATGACGCCTTTTGCCGATTTTTTCAACAGGAACCGCCTGGATTTACTATTACTGAATATCCACTTTTTAAGCTGTTTTATCGCTTTGGCCTACCTGCCTTTCAGCAAATTCCTGCATATCCTGACAACCCCGATAAGCCTTATTATTTCAGGACTTGCAGGACAGCAAATAAAACGCGATGAGAATAAGGCCAGCCGCCGGGTCTTTGATCTTTCCGCCTGCATCCAGTGCGGCACTTGCACCAGCCATTGTGCCGTGGGACCTTTATTTGAAATCTTTAATAACCAATGGGTGTTTCCCTCGGAACGTGTAACCCACATCCGGGAGTCGGCATGGGGCCGGCCAATGGATAAGGAATCAAGGGATGCCTTTTCCCAGGGCAGTTTTATTTGCACCATGTGCAACAAATGTTCCCAGGTCTGTACTGCCGGAATGAACCTGCAGGATATCTGGAAGGAAACCAGAGAACAATTGGCGGAGGAGTTTCTTCCGGATCCCGTTATCCGGATAAGGGAACTTTGCAATAAACATCAGTCTGAAAAAGCCGGACTGAAAGCCCCTGTGGTGCTCAAACCCGGGAAAAACCCTGTGGTTGAATCCTTGAAAAAATCCCTTCAGGCGGGTGCGTTTTCACAATGTTATACCTGTCTGACTTGTACCAGCACATGCCCGGTGGTAGATATTACAGGCGAAATCAATGAATTGGGATCAGCACCCCACCAGGTCATCCATGCCCTCATTCTGGGGCAAACCGATCTGGCAAAAAATGCCTCCATTGTCTGGAACTGTCTGACCTGTTATAAATGCCAGGAAAATTGTCCCCAGGGAGTCAGGATTACGGATGTTTTCTATCAACTTAAAAATATGGTACACCAACAGGAATTTGGAATATGAAATACGCGCTATTTTCAGGATGCAGAACCGGATTTGACATCCCCCAGCACCCAAAGTCGGCCAAAGCAGTTTTATCCAGGCTCAATGTTAAGGTGGAAGAACTTGACTTTGGCTGTTGCGGATACCCTGTTAAGGAAAAAAATCTGGATGCATTTCTTTTGTTGTCCATACGGAACCTGGCCATCGCCCAGGCCCATCACCTGCCTGTATTGACCCTGTGTAAGTGTTGTTTCGGCTCCCTTAAACAGGCAGAACATTATTTTCAAAATGATGCCGAAAAACGAGTCATGATCAACCGGATACTGGAAAAGGAAGGGCTTCACTATGGCGGGGGCGTCAGAGTCCATCATATGCTAACCCTTCTGGACCGGGAAGTGGATACAGGCATTATCCAGCGAAGCATCGTCCATCCCCTTGACGGGATAAAAGTGGCTGCAAGTTACGGTTGTCATGCGTTGCGCCCCGCAACCATCACCGGGTTCGATGACCACCCCAATGCACCGACGATATTTGAACGGATTATTAAACTGACCGGGGCAGAAACCGTAAACTGGTCCAAACGTCTGGAATGCTGTGGCAATCCCCTGTTGGACAAAAACAGCACCCTGGCCCGGGACTTTATTCTGAAAAAATATGAAACGGCAGAACAGGAAGGGGCGGATTTAATCTGCACGGCGTGTAATTATTGCCACATGCAATATGAATACGGCCGGGACCTTATCCTGAAATCCGGATCAACAAATCCCATTCCCGCCATACTTCTTACTCAATTGCTGGGCCGGGCCATGGGGCTTGAAAAGGAGCTGACAGGGGTAGAAACAGCAGCCTGAAACCGTTAAAAACAAAAAAAACATCCCCTGTCCTTTCCGGGACAGGGGATGTTTTTTAGTCGAATTATCCGCATTTGAAAGATTCTGCCGTAGCCGCCTCAGCTTTGTAGTACCTCTTGACATACCCCTCAGATATATATTAGTTAATTGAATTAGTTGAATTCGCGCTCCAGACAAGTTTCCAAAGCATCTCAATAAATTTAATTAAAAATGAAATTATGCATTTTACGTGAACATACAAAGGAGAGTCAAATGTCAAACGGAGAAGCAGTTTACGGATTTTATATTCCCACAGTTACCCTCATGGGCATTGGCGCCCACAAACAGATCTGTGCGCAGATGAAAAGTCTTGGGGTAAATAAGCCTTTTATTGTCGCAGATAAGGGGATTACAGCGGCAGGGATTACCGCTAAAATCTGCGATTTGATCAAGGCGGATATGGGATCAGAAGCCGTGGTCTACGATGATACGGTACCCAATCCCACTGACAAGAATGTGGAAGAGGGGCTGGCACTCTACAAAAAAAGCGGATGTGACATGATCATCACCCTTGGCGGAGGAAGTTCCCATGACTGTGGCAAAGGGATCGGCCTTGTGGCAACCAATGGTGGAACCATTCACGACTATGAAGGCGTTGATTTGTCTACCACGGCCATGCCGCCTTTTATCGCCATCAACACCACGGCAGGCACAGCCAGCGAGATGACCCGATTCTGCATTATTACAGATACCAGTAGAAAGGTGAAAATGGCCATCGTGGACTGGCGGGTAACACCGGCTATCGCCATTAATGATCCGTTGCTCATGATGGGCATGCCCAGTTCCCTGACTGCTGCAACGGGTATGGATGCGTTGACCCATTCTGTTGAAGCATATGTCTCTACCATAGCCACTCCGATTACCGATGCTTGTGCCATCAAGGCCATTGAGCTGATTTCCCAATACCTGAGACCGGCTGTTGCCAATGGTGAGGATATTAATGCCAGGGACAAGATGGCCTATGCCGAGTATCTTGCCGGCATGGCCTTTAACAATGCAAGCCTTGGGCATGTTCATGCCATGGCCCACCAATTGGGTGGATATTACGATCTTCCCCACGGGGTCTGCAACGCCATTCTGCTTCCCCATGTTTCCCGCTTTAACTTGATTGCCAAACTCGACCGGTATGCGGATATTGCTATCGCCCTTGGGGAAAATATTGAGGGGCTTTCCGACAGGGACGCTGCTGAATGCGCATTGACTGCGATTCAAACCCTGTCTGTGGATGTGGGAATCCCGGCTAATCTCACCGAGCTTGGTGTTAAAAAGGAAGATTTAAAAATTATGGCTGAAAACGCCCAGAAAGATGCCTGCGGTGTAACCAATCCCAGACGTCCGACCCTGGAAGATGTTATTGACATCTATACAGCAGCACTTTAGCCGGCTTTGAAACATCCAGATTAAAAAACAGCAGGCCTCAGTTATGATAAAACCCTCTTTTCCGGAATCCGGCCAGATCCATGTGTTCTACACCCGGGCAGACCAGATATCTGATCCCTGTCTTTTGAAACAATACAGGGCCTGTCTTTGCCCTGCTGAAATTCAGAAGGCGGACCGGTATCTGAAACAATCAGACCGGCGCCTCAGCCTGGTGTCCAGAGCCCTGGTGCGATATTTGATCGCCGAAGTGACCCGACAGGATCCACAATCCCTTTGCTTTTCAACCAATGAACATGGCAAACCCTTTCTTGTTGGATTCCCGGAAATTCATTTCAACCTTTCCCACAGCCACTGTGCGGCAGTCTGCGCCCTGTGCCGTAATGCTGCCGTGGGCGTGGATGTGGAGGATATGGGGCGACACACAGACCTTTCCATTGCCAAACGATTTTTCTCTTCTTACGAAACAGCACTTGTCTCAAAGGCATCAGGCGCTGAGAAAAGAAAACTGTTTCTTGATATCTGGACCCTGAAAGAGGCCTATATCAAGGCGGTTGGCAAGGGACTAA
>DATFIL010000439.1:0-3405 GCA_035270145.1 Desulfobacter sp.
GTAAGCAGCACTGGTTTAACCCCTTAGACCTGTTTAACCACTTACCGTAGAGCAGGGGGCTGGCAAGCACCCTCTGGTACCTATTTCCGATCTAACGTAGTGCGCTAAGCACTTAGGCTGGTCAGCGTGGGGCTTTTACAAACCCAGGCCTTTTAGGCTTGGGTAGCTGACACAACTGCCTGTTTATTCTAAATGTATTAACAAAAAATTAGGAAGAATCCGCCATGGGGACGGATTCTTCCATAAATATTGCGACTGCGCCCGCAGGCGCGGTTTATTTAAATTACATGTTGGATTTAATAAAATCCACAACAGCCTTTCCATCTACACCCTTTTTAGAAACTTTTTTAATGTAGTTGTCAAGAACCGGCCGCGCAGCTTCACGCCACTTTTCAGCTTCTTCTTCTGACTGAGGGATGACAACCCCGCCTTTTTCCTTGAAAAACGCCATGCCGGCTTTGTCGGATTCGTCCCAGGCATCTCCATGTTTCACTGCCCACTCCAGGTTTATTTCCGTAATGGCATTCTGCTGTTCCGGGGTAAGCTGGTTCCACTTATTTTTGTTCATAAAGACACCGAAGGTGGTGGTATAAGCGGTGGAAAAGTTCTGAATCATATAATGGACCACTTCGCCCAGTTTCCAGCCTTTGTTGGATTCAATGGGGTGGCAGGAGCCGTCCACCACGCCTTTTTGCAGCATCTGGTAGCATTCCCGCATGCTTTTACCCACCGGCGACGCACCAAGGGCATCCATGACCAGGCCGCTGGTGCCTGTGCTCCTGATCTTAAGGCCCTTTAAGTCTTCGAGGGTGTTTATTTCCTTATCCCGGGTGTGGATCAGGCCCGGACCATGGGCATGGAAGAACAGGATATGAGTCTCCTTGAATTCTTCAGGTTTGAACTTTTCGTACATGGCATTGGCCACGGCCGTGGCCTGGACCCCGGAGGTGTACCCCATGGGCAGGTCAATGGCCTCAGCCACCGGAAACCGGCCCCGGGAGTATCCCAAAGCGGTCATACCGATATCGGCAATACCCTGGACCACCCCGTCATAGGTCTGGGGGGCTTTGGTCAGGGTAGAGGCCGGGAAATACTGAATAACCACTTCCCCATGGGTTCTTTTTTCAACTTCCTTGCACCAGCTTTCAGCAAGTTGGCTTTGGATGTGTGTGGGTGGAAAAAAATTGGCATATCGAAGGGTGGTTTTGGCTGAAGCATGGGATGCCCAGGACAGGCATAGTAAAATAACGATTAACACAGACCATTTTTTCATGTTACCTCACATTTAAAAGTGATTATAATGTAACTTAAAATAAGCTAAAGATATCGGCCTATACTATCCGAGCAACCCAGGAGTCAAGTAAAAAACCGCCCGAACGGCAGGCGTATCGCGCAAAGTTGGTTGCGCCATCAACCATATCCGCCCCGAAAAAGCACAATATCAAAAAATGCTTTCATGAATTCCAAAACACAGCTTGATCGAAGTTGTTTAGGAATGAGACCGAAATAATTTAACCTGGGAGCGCAGGCGTCCCGCCTGCATCGTTAACTGCGGGCGGGACGCCCGCGCTCCCGGATATAGGAAAATGGGCAAGTTATTTAAGACCCATTCCTTATCCGCTTGGATCTGGTGGATTTAATCCTTGGACCGATGGATAAGAAAATCTTGAACCAAACTTAATATTCATTGCATTGTCAACATTAAAAAAATTCATTTATCTGCGGGGAAGAAAATGAAGATTTTGAAGCCCTGCGTAAACGGCTTGAAACGGTTATGCTGCCGGACTTGCATCCTTAGTCCAGATGAACGACCACAATCCCGCCCCGGTCATACCCGAAAGGCCGGAATACCCCGGCGTATCGGGTGGCAATACCTTTGTAAAATCTGTTGAAGGGGATGTCGTATGCCTGTTTATGGTCCGCATCAACATCCAGGATGGTGACAAAATCGGTTGACGGATCAAATCCACCCACAGGCGAAATATGGGGGATGTTCAACTCCTTTATAAAACTGCCCTGGTCAAAATGGGCAATAATCAGACAATTGTCCAGGAATTGAAAATTTTTAAGAAGACCAAGGATTTGCTGCCGTACCCTGATCCTGCTTTGGTTTAAGGTACCTTGGATCATTTCTACCTTTTTAAAGGGGAGATCATAGGCCGTAAGGCTGTCTTGGACCACAGCCGTGAGAACCGCCAGCGGCAGTCCCCGCCGCCCCTTGTATCCGTCCGGTCCCATACGCTCTTTCCAGTGAGCCGTTCTCACTTTTTCCAGAATGGCCTGCTGGGTCACTGTGGGGCCGGGGCATCCATACCGCTCCCTTAACACATTGACCACACAGACCACCGAAGCCACGGAACACGAAGATTCATGGTATTGCTTTACATGATGGCGAAACAGGGCCGCCTGAAGGCTCTGTCCTCTGGATCGTCCGGAGAACCAAGTGATATGCCTGGCCTGGCCCGGGCCAAAACTGCCTGTACGCGTTGCCCAGTGAAAAAAATATCTGATGATCAGATAGAGTCGAACAATATAAAATCTGAAAAGGTTCATCATGGCGCTGAGTTATTTTTCACGAATAATTGTTTGTGTCCGGCCCAAATCCAAAGCAAGACCCTGGGGGGTCTCTTTTAGAAACGATGCTATCCGGGCCAGGGCTTTTTGGGTGAATTTGATCAAATGGGCGTCAGTTTCCATAAAAAGGGCATCCGCTTTTATGTAAAGGGTGTCAGGATCAAGGGCAATGGTCTCAAGGGTATTTAAGATTAATTCAATCCCGGCGTCTTTTGGGACAAGATCCACCACAAAAACAGCCGTCTCTTGATAAGGAAAATAGACCTTTTCTTCAACATCATTGATGATCTGGCTTAAAAAATATCCCTGGTCGTCTTTTTGGATGGATTGATTGAAATATTTTACGATTTTGGGATGTTCCAATTTCCCATGTTCATTGTGCCAGGTGCCGTCTTTATCCATCCGGAAAACGGCCTGCTCTTTGGGGATGATGTTCTGTTTTTTTGTCCGGGCCATGGCGCTGTCCTTAGGTTTGGGATTTAGAGCCTTCTTAATGGAAGGCTCTAAGATTCCCTTGTATCTGAAAATAAAAACGGATACAAGTGGCAAACGCCTTCAAGGGGGCTGAAGCCCAAACGGAACGACAAGTTGCGCTAAGGATTCCGTAGTTTATTTAGAGGCCGGCGTCTTGCATTCATGACGTGCAAACAGCCGGGTATCCGGCAACGCCTTGTTAATTTGCTATTTTTCAATGGATTTTATCACTGCCGATAAATCTTCATCACTGAAGCCATCTCTCTTTGCTGCAATATAGGCATTGTTCGCGGCGCTAACTGTTGGTAGCGGCTGATCGTGATCATCCCCTAACAATAAAGCAAGACGCATATCTTT
>DATFIL010000440.1:0-2201 GCA_035270145.1 Desulfobacter sp.
ATGTTTGGAATATCACTCCGGATATGATTATCGATTATCTTCAAACTTTGCCTGAAGACCATTATCATTGCGCCGAGCTTTGTGTTGGTGCTTTCTATCTGGCATTGACGGATTACCAGAATAAACAATCCGAAAAGAAAAATTGAGATAAATATTATGGTGTCTGGCTGTTTGACAATCATAAAACCATTATTAACATAGAAAATAGATAAAAATCCGGGAGGGGTGAATATGGCAAAAAAAATGACTATTTTTGATGCCGTAGAGGCGTTTGAGGTAGATGATCTATATGAAGACATTCTTGATGCTTATGAAGTCGATTTTTATGCCCAGTCTGAAGTGGACGCAGATCTTAGGGATTTGCTTGAGGAGCATGAGGAAATTTATGAGTTTTCAGCAGATGAGGATGACGATTATGCTGAAAGCTTTGAACGAAATCTCAAAGAAGCCATCAGTATGATTTTTGATGATTACGGGCTTGATGTGCAACTTGATGATCCGTTCATGGATGTGGGAGATGATATTGACGTGTATGATGATGAACCTTTAGGCGACAGCCCGGTGCGGAATGAGAATAAAGACGACTTTGACGAAGATGAAGATGAAATTTTTTAAGATATAGGATTGCGTACTTGGATATTCAACAGTTTAAATACAGTGCCGACAATTTGGGTTACCTGGTTTATAGTGAAAAATCCAGTATCGCCATTGACCCTGGGGCAGCAGAGGATATGGCAAGATTTGCCACAGAAAAAAATATTCCCATTGATATTGTCACCAACACCCATACCCATGCCGACCACACCCAGGGAAATAATGCGCTTCTCAAAAGAACGAATGCGCGTTTTATTGACTGTACAACACTTTCACATGGTCAGGTTCTTGACCTTAAAAACGCAACTGGACTTGAGGTGATACTGACCCCCGGACATACCATGGATTCGCTTTGTTTCAAAGGGGACGGGTTTATTGTGACCGGTGATACGTTGTTCAACGCCACGGTTGGCAATTGTTTTTCAGGAGATCTTGAATCTTTTTTTAACTCGTTAAAGCAGTTAATGTCCCTACCCGGTGATACCTTGATTTATGCCGGACACGATTATGTTCTTGAGTCTTTGAAATATGCCAAAATTATTGAACCGGATAATCCGAATTTAAACGGGTACGCATCTTCCTATAATCCGGACCATGTTGTTTCCCGTCTGTCTGAAGAACTCAAGGTGAATCCCTATCTGCGTTTTAATACCTCATCCATGATTGAACGGCTTAAAGAAGAAAATCTGCCAAGAGAAACCCAATTTCAAAGATTTTCTTCTGTTATGGAAATCTTCTAACTATTCGGTTAAAAAATTGCTTGATAAAAACAAAAAGCGAACCGTCTGTCATCCTGATCCGGGTTTTGCCTTGGGGCGACATATTACCATTGAATATTACGATTGCGCATCCGATGTCCTGCTTGATAAGGACCGGGTTGAATCAATTCTGCTTAAAGCGGCCCGGGAAAGCGGGGCCACAATTATCAGCAGTTCCTTTCATCAGTTTGAACCCCAGGGGGTGTCCGGTGTGGTAATTATCGCCGAATCCCATTTTACGGTTCATGCCTGGCCCGAGCATGATTATGCAGCCGTCGATATTTTTACATGTGCAGATAATATTGATCTGGACACAGCCATTCATTCCATAGAAGCACAATTTTCATCCCGGCGGGTCGTCATCTCCTCGGATCAAAACAGAGGCGTGCTGCCCTCCGGGGTCGGAAGTTGCATGACAAACAGCGATGAAAAGGTGATGGATAGACGAACACTTCCCATCGTCTGGAAAAAAGTGTACGAAAATACAAATCCTTGGGGGATGTCCACATCTGTTGATGTATATGATTGCAGTCCTGATATGATAAAAGATCCGGACTGTATAAAAAACTTTATCACCAGGGTGTATGCAAAGCTTGGTATCATCGATACAGAAAATGCGCCTGTGGTTTATTATGATGAGACCGAAACGGCAACTGGTTTTTCCACGACACGATCCATTGAACCGTTTGGTATATCCGGACATTTTGCCCATGTAACAAATGCCGCATATCTGGATATTTTTTCCTGCAATAAATATGAGCCCCGTGAATTGGCAGAATTCTGCCTGTCATATTTTCGGGGGAGCCACTATAAAATGCAGGTGGCTTTAAGACATTAATGACAAATTCA
>DATFIL010000441.1:0-3394 GCA_035270145.1 Desulfobacter sp.
GGACTGCGACATGCGGGTCAAGGCGGTATGGCTGGCCGGCACGGAAGGCGGCGCGACCTTTCCATGGACAGACCTGCTTTCAGGCAACACCGTTCAGGCGGAACGCCGAGGTGGAAAATACCGTATTCTCCTGAAACCGGGCGAAGTACTGGCCTTAAGTCCTGAAAAGAGTGATTTGGACCTGTTTGAAACCCAGCCGGCCGGAAAGCTGTCCATGCCCGGCAGGGTTCTGATGCAGAAACAAAGGGCACTGGCCCTTGATGTGATCACTACGGTAAACGGCTACATGGATCTGGCCGACCTGGATGTGGACAAGGCCGCCATGGATCTGGCACGGGATCCTGAGACCTTTATCCGGGAACTTTACCCGGACAAGCGAACCATCCGTACCATCGTGTTTGATGCCCACAAGGATATCAATCGCAGGGTAATGGTTCCCCCGGGGTTTTTCCTGCTGGTCCGGTGCAACAAGCATTTCAGGGCTCAGCTTGAGGAAGCAGGGTATGACAAACATTGCCTGGGATTCTGTGAAAGCCTTCCCGCAGAAGGGGGGTCCGGATATCAGGCCATTTTCATGCCCATGGAAATAAAAACCAACTACAGGGACTGTCTGCTCAAACTGCGCATATCCGGCCCCGAAGGAACCAAAGTAATTACCGGCAATATCAGATATCTTGCCCCGTTTGAGGCGCTTAACCTGCGACTTTCCTTTATCCGCAGGGAAATTGTCATTGATCCGTCCATCAAGCAATTGTCCACCACCAGCCTGGGTGCAATGATGCGCGCCGGGGCTTGCTTCAGTCACCTGGAGAGCCGTTATGATGCCCTTTTGGCTGCCAACCTGAACCCCCGCCTGCCCGAAAACCGGTGGATGCTCCTGTCCAGATTCAGAATCTGGGGCGTATTCCAGGGTTATTCCAGGGAACTGGGGCTGGATTGTATGGATGCCTTCTGGGCCTCCCATGACCAGGGCGGAAAATGGCGATTCAGGATACCCTCATCCGAAGGCAGATATTATGTCATTGTTCTATTTATGGAGATGGACCGAAAGACCAATGCCGTGACCCTGACCCTGCACCGGGAAACCGCACCGGCGGATAGTCCCCGGCGCCTTCAGCCCGAACGCGAGGTCACGCTTATCATCCGTCCCGATATTGAAGACAGAAGTTTCCATAATACGGTCAAGGCCTTTAGCGGTCCTGAACAGCAATGGCCGTCCCGGGTTTCGGCATTTGAAAACGGATTTTTCTTCCGTTCCCAAACAGGGCGGATACTTCGGCTGTCAAGCAGCCGGGATAAATTTTTCTTGAAACCGGAATGGCACTACATGATCCAAAGAAATGTTGAAGTCACCCGGGGAATGGATGCCGAGTCAGATCTGTTCAGCCCAGGCTATTTCAACATCAATGTCAAGGGCGGAGACACGGTTAGCCTGAAAGCCTGTGTCATGAATGAAGAGACAATGCCGGAACCGGTAGACGACAAAAAAATCTCCCTGCCCGGCCCTTTTCAATCAACGGTGCCGTTTTGTCAAGCAATCCAGGCAAGTCTTGACGCATTCATCGTAGACCGGGGAGAAGAAAAAAGCGTGGTAGCTGGATATCCCTGGTTTCTGGACTGGGGAAGGGACAGCCTGATCTTCTGCCGGTCCCTGATTGAAATTGGCCGAATCCGGGATGCCTTTGCCATACTCTCCCTTTTTGGAAAATTTGAAAAGGACGGCACCCTGCCCAATATGATAAGCGGTGAAGATGCAAGGAACATTGAGACCTCGGATGCGCCCCTGTGGTTCTTTGCCTGCTGCCGGCAACTGACCCAAAGTTTAAGCAAAGAGCCGCTGCTCACCCAAAACATCGGTCGGCGCACCATGATCCAGGTGCTCAAAGACATGGCTTCATCCATGATCAAGGGCACGCCAACCGGTATCAAGGCAGATCCTGAATCCATGCTGCTTTACAGCCCGGCCCATTTTACCTGGATGGATACCAATTTCCCGGCATGTACCCCCCGCAAGGGATATCCCATTGAGATCCAGGCGTTGTGGTATCATGCCCTTGAATTTTTATCCCAGGTTGATAAGTCAGACGCACAAGCGCAATGGCAAAGACATGCCGACACGGTAAAACGCGCGATCATGGAACTGTTCTGGCGCGAAGACGATGGCTTTTTCAGCGACTGCCTGCACTGCAGGGAACCGGTTGACGCTTGCCATGCGATCCCTGATGATGCCCTGCGGCCCAATCAGCTGCTGCTGATCACTTTAGGGGTCATTGACGACCAGGAAATCATGGCCCGGGTAGTGGAAACCTGCCGGGAACTTCTGGTCCCCGGCGGTATTAGAAGTCTTGCAGACCGACCCCTGGCCATGCCGTTATCCATTGAACGGAATGGCCAGCACCTGGTAAATCCCCATGCCCCCTATGCCGGGTATTACCAGGGAGATGAGGATACCCAAAGGAAACCGGCTTACCATAACGGAACCGCCTGGACATGGCAGTTTCCAATATTCTGCGAGGCATGGGCAACCGCCTTTGGCCCCCCGGGTATTCCGGCGGCCCTGGCCTGGTTAGGCAGTTCATTGCCATTGATGCGAACGGGCGCGGCAGGTTTTCTGCCTGAAATTCTCGACGGTAATTTCCCCCATACCCCCAGGGGATGCGATGCCCAGGCCTGGGGGTGCAGCGAAATTGCCAGAGTTGCCCATAAACTGAATCGGATTCAGAATAAATCATAAACGTTAACATTTTCGGTATAAAAAATGCTATATCATTTTAAATTAATTGTTTGCGACCCGTCATCCCATTATGAACAGCTCTGGCAGCACTCCGAAAACCAGGAAATGGGAGGTAGTTATGTCTAATAGACCAAGAATTCTTATTGTAACCCCGGAAGTCACCTATCTGCCAGAGGGTATCAGCCCTGGCGTCGATGATTACTCCGCCAAGGCCGGAGGCCTGGCAGATGTCTCGGCAGCGCTGATCTCCGCCTTGTATGACCTAAGCTGCGATGTCCATGTAGCCATACCCGACTACAAATCCATCTATCATGGCGATAACGAACCAAGGCATCACCGGGAAGTGGAAAAAATCCGCCGGCGCCTGCATGAGGAACGGATTCATTTTGCCGCAGACCGGGTGTTCCTTTACAAAGACGGTGTTTATTCCGGCTATTCGGATAAGGATCTCAAGGTATCCCTGGCGTTTCAACGGGAGGTGATCAACAACATCATCCCAAGGGTGAAACCGGACATCATCCATTGCAACGACTGGATGACCGGACTGATTCCGGCCATGGCCAGGCGATACGAAATTCCGTGCCTGTTCAGCATTCACAACATTCATACCATGACTTCCACCCTGGCCGAAATTGAGGACAGGGGGATTGATGCGGCAGC
>DATFIL010000442.1:0-3783 GCA_035270145.1 Desulfobacter sp.
AAAACCAATGCCATAAGCATTGAGTATATAGGGCCATGGCCCTTACCACGAAGGGCCATGAAGTTCACGAAGATATCATAGTACTAAACTTCGTGTTCTTCGTGGTTTTAGGCTCATGGTCAAAATAAAATCGCCCACCTGCTTGTCTTTTAAGCCGCCCGCGGCGTTACGCCAAAGGATACATATGCCAATATGCTTGCGTTGGCGTGCCTTGATGGCGACTTAAAATCCGGCGCATCTGTGGCAGATTTAATTCTGATCATGGGCCTTAGGGCCGTTTTAAAAGAGCGGCTAATCATGCGCTTTGATCCGAATAACAGACTTCAAGCAACACCTTGCCCTTGGTTGTATGGAAGGGGATAGAGACAACATGACTACCGGATTCGGTATGTAAAATTTCTTTATTTCGACCTGCCACAACTTTTACGAATTTGACTTTTACTTTTTTGCCCAATTCTCCAATTTTTGTTGTCACATGTCCGGCAACCATATTGCTTATTTCCCCCACAGCATCGGTGATTTCTTCATTAATTTCGGTCATTTCTTCGCCAAACATGGCAGACACAATGCCTAATATACTTTTTTCAGTAAAAGAAATCGCAACCGTTGCTTCCAAATCCCCCTCGACTGTCAAAAAACCTGAAATATCACCATTATGAACGGTATTTTCTTTTAAAAAAGGCGGCCCTGGTTTTACTTTTACTAGTGCAGTGGTGTCAAGAATATGTAAAGTCCCTTCAATGAAAGGATTGACAAGCGATACATCCATTTTTCCCTCCTATTTACAAACATTCTATGCTGTCCCCAAAAAAGTGGCAACGAATTTTTAATAAAACGTAATAAAAACTTGACAGGCCAGGCTCAACGACGTAACGTACCTCCAAAAGCTGAATGAAAAATATTTTCACTAAATAATATTTTTAACTTATAATATTTCCTAACAACCCCCCAAAAAAAGGAGTGAGCACGATGAATAAAGGTGATTTAATTAACAAAGTGTCAGAAGTTCTCAGCAGTAAAAAAGATGCTCAGACAGCTGTTGACTGCATGATTGATACAATCACTGATGCACTGGCTGCAAATGACTCTGTTACTCTGGTAGGTTTTGGTACATTCAAAACCGCTGAAAGAAAAGAAAGAAAAGGCAGAAACCCCCAGACAGGAAAAGAAATCAATATCCCGGCTAGAAATGTGCCCAAATTTGTACCCGGCAAAGCACTTAAAGACGCTGTAAAATAATTTCTATTACACAGCATATCAATCAGGCAGTATATGACCCCACCGACGTTGGGTCATCACTGCCTGATTGGATTATAGGGCATGAATTTTGACGTCAAAAAGATATTTTTCCCTTCGGTGGGCGTAAATCTCGTATTTAATATAAATACCGATTTTCCCATTTCAAAATCTTCCATTATCTATGATGCTGATTTTAAAAAACAGACCATCACCCTTGCCCAGCCAAACCCTCCCATATCCTTAGATACACATTTTGAACAGCTTCACCTGACAACGGTTGTTGATATGAATCAACGCCGGTTACGAATCGGGATTCGCTGCAGACCGATCCAGGTGATTAGCAACTATCCCATGGCCGGCGGCCTCGCGGTAAAAGCACTTGTGGTGCAATACAATTTACCGGCCACCGAAACCAATATACGTTCCGCGTTCAGACTTCCAATGACCAGCAGGTATACGGTAAAGGCCAAGATCATTTATAACAAACAAGAATACCGGACCCCAGGTGATTTCAAAATAAAAGATATCTCTTTTTCAGGTTTAGCGCTTGTCATCCTTGAAAGAAAAAAAAAGCGCAACACCCCCTTATCCATATTAAAAGTCGGTACCGAAATGATCATGGGGCTTGCTTTAGTGGACCGAACTCAACCTGGGGCGATAGGCACCTTTCCCGTTAGAATTCAGGTTGTACGAATCAACATGAATTATTCAGAAACCCACACATTGATCGGCCTGAAGATCATCAATATCACCAAGAAAAATCAAGAGCTGCTAAACCGGTTCATCCACACTGCTCAGATAGAAGAATTAAAACGCATCAGCAAAAAAGGTTGATTGACTTTGAATGTGAAATTTAAGCCACGTTAAAAGATCTTTCCGGCTGGAATCAAAGGACTGTATTTTTTCTGCTTCAATCTTTTCAAGCGCCTCAAGCGCCTTGGCGCAGGTCAATTTCTCATCTTCCTTATATCCTTTGATAGATTTTTCCGGATCATTTCCTAAAATCCGTTTTAAATGCGCCTGGAACTCAGGGGCAGATTCCGGGTTTTCATTGAAATTTCGCACAAGGATTCTTTGGGCCAGCATCCGTACCCTGTTGCTTTGAAAGCTTTGGGTAATCTGATATCTCTTTTTTTCTTCTGTTTTATGAAAAATCGCGATCTCTTTTTTATCCTGAAATGAAAAGAACCCACCTTGATACAAATCTGCATCAAGATCTATATCAGGCACCTGGGGATATTTAAAGTTTTGGTGGAAGTTGATCGTTTTATCAAAAACGGACATGTTCTGCTTGATAAAATCCAGATTCCGTATACACACGGTATGCGATGCAGGTGAAAGTTTGTCCCAAAAACGATCCAGAACAGGCAAAATAAACAACTGGTCGCCCGGTTTTTTTCGTATTGTAATAAGATCATATATCCCAAGGGTCTCATCTATCTGGTCAAACAGCCCTTCCTTATCCAGGCGAATCCAAAGGCTTTGATTTTTATAAGGAACAGAGCCACCCACATAAACCACTGGGGCCATATAGTTGCAATCTGCTCCAAATGAGACTGATACCATAAGGGCAAGATCCATTCCGTATGCGCTAGCCAGTTTTGAAGAATTAAGACTGTTCATGCGTTTAAGATCAGCATTCTTGTCAAAAAAGCCCTGGACATACGACCATATTCTGCTGTAGTTTGAAAATCTCTTTGTAAGACCGACAACAGATTCAACATCACTCATGGCTTCATGGGCCCTCCCCGACGTCTTAAACTTGTTTTGCAGGGTTAAAAGATCAAGCCTCATGGTCGATTGCCCATTTTCAAGCACAGGCCAGGAAAGTGCCTGGTGGCAGAAAAGGTAATATATCAATGTCACCGGCAGCATATCCATCCGGCCACATCCTTTGGCAAATTGATGCGAATACGGATCCAGCAAATTACGATAAAAAAGGAAACGTAAAAATTCGTCATCAAATCCAAGGGAATTATACCCGATGCTAATGGTCTGCGGCGTATTCAAGAGAGAATGAATTTTCAAGGCGGCATGGTATTCACTGATACCGGTCTCAAGTATTTTAGAATCAAGCCTGTGCGTAAGAAACGCTCCTGGAGAGGGTACAATATCATCCCTGAGGCGGATGACAATATCTTCCCTGCCGATCTCATTTAAAGACAGGTCCGTACGAATACACGCAAAGGTCAGCACCTGGTCAAAGGCCGGATTCAGGCCGGATGTTTCGATGTCATAGAATAAAAATGTTTGCATTATTTTATACGACACTAGAGAATAGAAACAAGACACAAGGAGGCGAAGCGCCTGCGGCGCCCATTTCAGCCCTGCATTGCCGGTGTCTTTAGTTTCATTGTTTGTTATGGGCTTGCGGCCCATGTAGGTTATATGGTGTTAAAACCCAAAAAGGGAAGCAAACGTAAGTTTGCTTCCCTTTTTCTTGTTTCCAGTTTCTTTGTCTCTGGTTTCTGCGGTGCGCAGCCGCCATTTATCTTTTTGAGAACTGGAAGCTGGCTCTTGCTCCCTTTTGTCCGTACTTTTTAC
>DATFIL010000443.1:0-3311 GCA_035270145.1 Desulfobacter sp.
CTGATGAGGCTGACCACGGCAGAGGCATAAGTATCATGCGAACCTACTTTGACCGGGTCAGCTATAATAAAAAGGGCAATATCCTATATCTTGCAAAACATATCTTGTGACGCGATGATCGAGTGTGATGAAATTAATTTACCGTTAACGCAATCCTAACTGATTTCTAATGATTTCAGGGTAAAAAACTAACATTGATTAGTCTCGGAATTTTATAAAATTAGAAAGGATGTTTATGACCAACCAGCTTACCCGGGCCATACACAAGATCAAAAAAGAGATTCTATCGCTTGGTGCCATGGTGGAAGATCGGTTTAAAAAAACCATATATGCTGTCAAGACCAACGATCTTGAGCAGGCCGTCCAGATCATTGAAACCGACTACCTGGTGGATGCCCAGGAGGTTGAGGTCGAAGAAGAATGCCTGAGAACCCTTGCCCTGTATCACCCTGTGGCAACGGATTTAAGGCTGATTACCGCTGTCATCAAGATTAACAATGACCTTGAACGTATTGCCGATTATGCTGTGAATATTGCCCGGCGGTTTCAAATAAGCGGTCAGCATTCAGATTCCTTTCAATATGATTATACCGCCATGGCCGAACAGGCGATAAAAATGCTTAAACTCAGTCTGGATGCCCTTGTCAGCCTGGATGGGAACCTGGCATATAAAGTCCGGGAGATGGATGAGGAAGTCAATACCATGCGTAATGAAGCTTACAATGTCATGAAGCAGGCCATACGCAAGAATCCGGAAAAGGTTGAGGAAATCATTAATATGTATCTTATTTCAAGGCATATTGAACGGGTGGGCGATCACACGAAAAATATTGCAGAGGAGGTTATTTATTTGATAGATGGCGAGATTATCCGCCATTCCTGAATTTTAACGATTGCTAACAATAAAGTAACGCGGAAATAAAAAAATGTCCAAAGAGACCATATTGATTGTTGATGATGAAGAAGATATTCTTGAACTGATAAAATTCAATCTCAAGGGCGAGGGCTACAGTATACTTCAGGCCATGACCGGAGAGGAGGCCATTAAAATTGCCAAGCAGTCCGGCCCTGATCTTATCGTGCTGGATCTTATGTTGCCCGGAATTGACGGGCTTGAAGTCACCAGGCATCTGAAAAACAACAATGCTACCATGGATATTCCCATTGTGATGCTCACGGCAAAGGGCGAGGAATCCGACATTATCACCGGTCTGGAACTTGGGGCCAATGATTATATTTCCAAGCCTTTCAGTCCAAGGGAGCTTACTGCACGGATTCGTGCCATCCTGCGTCGCCGCCAGAAAAACACCGCCGAATCGCCGCCTCGTGTTCGTCAGGAAGGGGATATGGTCATTGACCGGGCCAGGCACCGGGTTACCATTGAAGGTGAAATTGTTGAACTGACCTTGTCCGAGTTTGAACTGCTCTCCTTTCTGGCAGAGAAAAAGGGCTGGGTGTTCACCCGGGGGCAGATCGTGGATGCCATCCACGGTGAAAATTACGCCGTGACCGAGCGCAGCATTGATGTTATCATCGTAGGACTGCGTAAGAAATTGGGTGCCTATTCATCTTGTATTGAAACTGTTCGGGGTGTGGGATATCGCTTTAAGGAATAGGCTTGCCTTCATTTCCTTAACCTTTGAATAATAACCCAAAAAACAGATTTTACATGCATCGTAAAAAAACAAAGTTGATTTGGCGGATATTTCCGTCATTTCTTATTATTATTCTTTTGTCCCTGACTGTGGAAGCCTGGTATTCGATTAGTTATTTTAAAGGTTTTTTTCTTGAAACCACCCAGCGTGAACTCATGGTCAGGGCCTCTTTGATGCAGGATCGGTTTGCCCGTGCCCTGTATGTAGATGGCTTGTCCCCGCAGCAGATTGATGCCCTGTGCAAACGTCTGGGAGAAAAAATTCAGACCCGCATTACGGTTATTCTGCATTCAGGCGAGGTTATCGGCGACTCCTTTGCCAGGGTGGAAACCATGGAAAATCACAGGGAACGGCCTGAAATAAAGACAGCACTCGCCGGTGAAAAGAGTATGGCCGTACGCTACAGTCGCACCCTTGATGAAAACATGATGTATATTGCCCTGCCCATTGTTTACAGCCGGTCTGACCCCGATGT
Organism: Desulfobacter sp.; assembly: GCA_035270145.1. Lineage (GTDB taxonomy): Bacteria > Desulfobacterota > Desulfobacteria > Desulfobacterales > Desulfobacteraceae > Desulfobacter. The sequence continues at coordinate 2,131 of DATFIL010000443.1, forward strand.
GATCCGCACGGCTGTCTCCATCTCGGATATTGACACCAAGGCTGAGGCTATGCGTAATTCAATTGCCCTGGTTCTGGTTTTAACCACCATGGCTGCGGCCCTGGCAAGCTTGTATGTTGCACGGCGCATTGCCAATCCCGTGGAGCAGATGCGCCAAGGGGCCCAGGCGTTTTCCAAGGGTAACCTGACCAACCAGCTGCCTTTTCCGGATACCGAAGAACTCTCCCAACTGGCCAGGGCCATGAATTCCATGGCCTCGGAACTCAATAAAAAGATCATGGATGTCAGGAACCGCAGCCGGGAGCTTGAAGCGGTTCACACCAGTATGCAGGAGGGCGTGATCGCCATTAACGACCAGGAGCAGATCATCACCATCAATAAGGCAGCGGCCAAAATATTTGATTTTTCGCCGGAAATGCTGAAAACAAAACACGTGCTTGAGGTCGCAAGAAATTATGATCTGCAGGTTTTCATTAAAAAAGCCCTTGCCACCAGTGAACCTGTGGAAGATGATATTGTGATTGACGCAGGAGAGCGCATGGTGCTCAATATTCATTCCACAGCCCTGTATGACGCCCATGACAAGCGCATGGGCACCTTGATCATCTTCCATGACATTACACGGCTCCGGCTGCTTGAAACCATGCATAAGGATTTTGCGGCAAATGTTTCCCACGAATTAAAAACCCCTTTGACCACGATCAAAGGGTTCATTGAAACCCTCCAGCAGATGATGGCAGACAGCGAGAGCGTGTTACCCCAGGATTCAGCAGCCCAGTTCGGCCGGTTCATGGGTATCATTGAAAAAAACGTTAACCGCATGGTCAGGCTGATTGATGACCTTCTGGCGCTTTCAAGACTGGAACGCCTTAAAGGAACCGATATCCAGTTTGAGACCCATCCGCTGGCCGATCTGATCCAAAAGGTCGTTAGGTTCTGCGCGGACCGGGCCCACTCCCGGGGGATAACCATGGAACTCCACTGCCCGGATACCCTTGTCGCTATGGTAGACCCCACGCTCATGGAGCAGGCTGTGTTTAATCTGGTGGATAATGCCATAAAGTACAGCGGTGAGGGGGCATGCATTTCCATTAATGCAGAATTAAAGGATCGTGATATACAGATTCAGGTAAAAGATACGGGCTCGGGCATTGATGCGGCGCATCTGCCAAAAGTGTTCA
>DATFIL010000444.1:0-5677 GCA_035270145.1 Desulfobacter sp.
TCAGAAAGCGATCAAAAAAGCAGTGAACAAAGCCAAATTAACAAAACGGGCAACCGCACACACATTCAGGCACAGCTTTGCAAGCCATTTGCTCCAGGCCAATTATGATATTCGTACTATACAGGCCCTACTGGGCCACAGAATACGGCAATCCGGGTGGAGACAGTGCCCGGATTCAGTAGTAAATCCGGAGACATCTTATCAATAAATAAGTAAGGTACCCCCCCAGATTACGGATTATCCCCGAATTACAGGATTATTATTTGAAGTGGCGCACGGCAAACTGAATTTTGTCATCAATTGAATTTAATTCATGATAGTGCTGTTCAATCCATTTTAATCGTTTTAATAGGCCGGATTGATTAGCAATCTGAATATTCAGTCCCGGGCGTGCGTTAATTTCCAGAATCATCGGGCCCTGATTTTTATCCAGAACAATATCCACTCCCTGGTATGCAAGACCGGTCATTTCATAACACCGAGAGGCAATATCCAGCAATTTTTCCCAGAAAGGGATTTTAATGTTGGTTATCGGGTGTCCGGTATTAGGATGTCTGGTGATAATGGTATCTTTCCAGACAGCAGAAAGCGTGATACCTGTCGCAATATTGACTCCTGCACCGATAGCGCCCTGATGGAGATTGGCTTTGCCGTCTGACATTTGGGTGGGCAGACGCACCATTGACATGACCGGAATACCAAAGAAAACAATAATGCGGATATCCGGAACTCCCATATAAGAAATTGGCTCAAATATCAGATCCGGTTGTACCCGGTATTCAATGATGGCTTTATCGGATTGTCCGCCAAGACTGTACAGGCCGCTTAAAATATTGGAAATATGATATTTTAGTTCATCAGACGTCATTACGTTGCCGCTTGCTTTCCGGTACATATCCCTTGCACGGTCAGCAATCACCACAATTCCGTTGCCGCCGCTACCGCAAGCAGGTTTAACGACAAAGGCATCTTGATGCTTTATAATATCGTCAATATCCTGGATCTGACGTTCGATTTCTATGACAGCATAAAGCTCGGGAACTGGAATTCCGGCTTCTATGGCAAGCTGCTTTGTCTTTAATTTATTATCAACAAGGGGATATTTGTTTCGGCTGTTATATTTCAGGGTATAGTTTGCGTTTCTATTATTAATACCCAGAACACCTTTTTGTGAAAGTAGTTTAAAATAGTTAAACATTCTTTGTTTTCCTGACAAGTTCCTTGAAACGGTAGAGTTCAATCAGGCGGAAACCTGAATACCGTCCCAGCAGAAGGGTGATGCCAAACAGGATGAAAAGCAGTTCCGGGAAAAAAAACATGATATGTTCAATAATTTGATTTTTGATTACATAATAAATCGCAGTAGATACAAACAATGTCCCAAGGCCTTGGCTCAGGGCTTCTCCGGGCCCTCTTTCATCCCAGAGTATGGACATTCTTTCTATCGCCATTGACAGAATAACAATAGGGAAAAGGGATACGGATAATCCAAGAGGCAGGCCCATATTATAGGTTAAGATATTTAGGCCTGCTATGATAATGATAACAGCAATTAATATTGCTGATAATCTGGGGACAACAAGCAGTTTCAAGTTTTCCAGGTAAAACCGGATGGCAAGGCCGATGGCAATAACAAGTGAAAACAGGATGATGCCCCACAGCAGTTGGGTTTCCCTGAAAGACAATGCAATCAGAACCGGCATAAAGGTTCCGAATGTTTTAATTCCGATAATATTTCTGAAAATTACCACTAACAATGCACCTAAAGGAATCAGCAGTATCACACGGTATATAATTTGGTTCTGGATAGGCAGGTTCAGTAATGAAAATTTGAAAAAATGGGGAGATGTGAGTTTGCTTTGCACAATGGCGCTTTGAATTGCTTCAGTCTCATTTTTCTGGGCAGCTATCTGGATATGGGGATTTGTTCCTCCCCGGATTTTATACAGGGGTTCAGAGCCTCTCCACCAAGCGATATAACTTTCCGGGATATCACGGCCTGAATTGTCAGGATTATAGCTGTTCCATTTTTTTTGATAATATACTTCCAGCCAGCTTACCATTTTCACCTGAAGGGTTTCTTCTCTTAAATCAAAACCGTGAACCAGTTGGGCGGGAATGCCTGCCAATGCCAGCAATTTGACGGCGGTTTCAATTTTTTTTGTTGTTGAAGCGGCTTCTTTTCCTAACAGCAAGGCAACATTTTCATCAATCCCTGGGGAATTCAGGTGCTTGAATAAATTTCCAATAACGGTATTCAAGTCTGCTGAATGTTTATAAATATCATTCCATAATCGGTTTGCTGCACTTAAGTAAGGCTCGTCAAGCGCAGGGGTTGATATTTCTCCGGGTTTTAATTTGCCGGGCTTTTTATTGGCTGTTTTCTGGACAAGCACCCGGTAATATAGGTCCTGTCTTCCTTTTATTTTTCGGATGGACCAGACAGCCTTCCGGTTGTTGTTCTTTTTTTCTATGATCAGACCGTATTTTCCCGACAGGAAATTTTCAGAAATAATGGTGAAATTTTCAGATTCACCAGGTAAAAAAAGGCTGGCTTTTAATGATTTGTTATCCGCATCCACTGACAGCCTGATTTCAATATCCCAGAGGTTGGATGTTTTGTTAGGTGTCAGGGGAAAGTTCAGAAAGTGGTATTTAAAAATAAAAATTCCGGACCCAAGAAAGATAAGCATGCCCGATAAAATAAATAGTTGAACTTTTTTCATTGTTTATCCAGCTGCACTGGCACTTTGCACAGTGGTTTATGGGTAAAGGTAGCAGAAGGATCAATGATAAACTCATTCTCTAAGTCTCTCCTTCCGATCAGGATCTGATAGTTGAAATTGCTTCTGTCCATCAGACTCATTTTAATTTTTTTATGAATGCCGCCTAAGCAGATTTCCATATTGACAACCGGACGTTCTTCAAGACCTCCGCCTTTGCGCTTTATTCTGATGGTGTCAATTACTTTTTTTTCAAGAAAGACTTGTTTGGCGTTTGTTTTTTTTGAATTGGCTCTCAGTTCAAAACTTACCCATGCCGCTTTCTCCCGGTCAAACTTTTTCAGGTTATAGGCATTAATTGCAGACCCCTTTGCGCCGGTATCCATTTTTGCACGCAGTTTCAGATTTCCAGGGTACACACGGATCATTTCAAGCCATCCGATGATTTCCTTGCTTTCAACCGGCATGGAAAACATAAGCAAAAAAAGGGAGGAACAGATCAGTATCAATATATATTTTTTCATCATTTTTTATTACATTTATACAGCCTGTTTTTTCTCACGGCTTCCGGAAAGTCTGTCTCAAGTTCGGTGACGCTGGGTTTAATAATTTTAAGCCGACGCCCTGCTTTGTTTTTTAAGATCAAAGTAAAATTTTACTGCCAGAGATAGTGACGCCAGTTTTGATCGTATCGAATCCCCCCTTGACGTCAGGATCAAGGGCATATCACCACACAGAATAACCCCGGCAAGGGCTGCCCCGGATTGGGTCGTCAGGGTTTTCCATAAAATATTGCCCGAATCAATGTCCGGCAGGATCAGCACATCGGCATTGCCCCGGATTCGGCCCGTGTAGTGCTTTTCTTCGGCAATGGCAAGATCCATGGCCACATCCAAAGATAAGGGGCCTTCCACAATGCAGTCGTCCCTGTCTGCAAAATGGGCGGCAATACGTTCTGCCTCCATGGAGCTCTCCACGCTGAGGTTTACGTTTTCAACGGCAGAGATTACTGCCACTTTGGGTACCTTTATATTCAGGTTGTGTACCACTTTTAATGCATTCTCAAGGATCGCCATACGTTTTTGTTCATCAGGGTAAGTATTTAACGCACCGTCTGAAAATGCCAGCAATTTGTTCCGGGTGGGAATATCCACAATGGCGGTGTGGCTCATGACCTGGCCTTTTTGAAGCCGCCCGACGCTTTTCAGGTATTTAAAAACCCCTCTGAGAATATCTTCCGTATGGATATGCCCTTTCATAAGGATATCAACCTTGCCCTGCGCCAAAAGGCTGACAGCTTCTTCTACGGGGGTTTCCGTATCAATGATGGTGTAGTTGTCATTGTCAATGACAAGGTCGTATTCATAGGCCATCTGGCTGATCTCCTGGAAATCACCAAGGAGCACAAATTTGGAGATGCGGAACCGCCCTTCTTCATTGGCCCTTTTGGCCGCCTGGATTGCCTCTTCGTTGGCTGCGCCCACAATGGCGATGGTCGGCGCATAATTTTCTTCGACCGTCAGGTATGCCGCATCAATAATATCATCCAAGGTGGTCAAAGGCGCGCCTTTTTTCTTGAACCTGATTTCGCGTTTGAATACGGGGGTGTCAATCAATACGTCTTCATCATGCCTTTTTTTTGCCAGAGCATCCCGTTCGGTTTCGTAGTCCTTGAGTGTTTCAGGGGCATAATATCCCCGGATCTGTCCGGCAGCCAATGCTTCATGTTCAAAGTAACCGGGCATGGTCACCACGGGGTAACGCCCTGCGATATTCTGCTTGACCCGGTGCATCATGTCTGGATTCGCGGCAAGTCCGCCGGTGATCGCCATTACCCTGACATCTGCCCCGTCCGCAGTAAGCTTGAGCATGCCTCCGGCAATTTTTCTTGCCAGAAAGTTTTGAACCAGTTCTATTTTTTTGCGCTGTACAGGGGTGGCGCCCTGGCGCAGGAATCCGATCATGGCATAGAAATCATTGGTGCCCACAAGGGAGAGAAGTCCGCCACGGCTCTCAAGAACCTGTTCAAGATCCCGGATGGAGATATCCTTGGATTTGATGGCTTTAATGACCCGGTCTATGTCTATGGCGCCACTTCTGCTTGTTGACGGCAGGCCGGAATAGGCATCTATGAGCATGGTGACCTGTCCCTGTCTGTGCGCGGCAAGGGAGGTGCCCCCGCCCAAATGGGCGGTGACGGCATTCACATGTTCCGGTGCCTGATTCATCAAAGATGCCACGATCCGCCATACCGCTTTGTGATTTAAATAATGTGCCCCGACCCCGTTGCGTTTGATTCTTACAAATCCTGTAACCCGGTCCACCAGATCCAGTTCGTCACAGACAAAGGGATCTGTGGTGGTCAAAAGCAGATCCTTTTGACTGCCCGCCATCCGGGCCAGTTCCATGCCCATGGGAATGCCCATATTGCTGGCATGGGACCGCAACGGCGCTTCCACAAGGTCTTTGACCATTTCCGGGACCACCCGGTAGGTTCCGGATGGAATGGGCTTAAGAAATCCTCCCTGGCAGGCGATGCCGTCAAAGGAGTCAAGCGCAATTTCGGCGCGTTCCAGATGTGCTGCTACAGCCTTTATTCTGTGGTCTATGCTGTCTTCCTCATCGGGAAGAACATGTATTTCAAAACCATGTACCTGTTCCAGCCCCTGAAATACGGCAATCCGGGTGGAGACCGTGCCTGGATTCAGTAAAAGAAGTCGCATCTCTTCCTGTTGCGCTTCCTGGGCCAGGGCTGGACCGAGAAGTCGTCGTATTGCGGGGGATTTTTCCTGGCCTGCGCGTTCCATTTCCAGCATCATGGTCAGGGCATTGCCTATAATGGTATTGATATCGGGGGAAGGGGGCGATTTAGTCAGGACCTCGATGATTGCTGAAAGATCGCTTTGCATTAGTCTGGCATCCGAAGTTCCCATACCTTGTTTTATCTGTTCTGA
>DATFIL010000445.1:0-9795 GCA_035270145.1 Desulfobacter sp.
CCGGAGAAAACACGCTACCTTTCAGAAATTGCCGACACCATTCGGGACTACCACAAGCATACAAAAAGACAGGCGGAGGCCATCCGTAAGGTCTGGCATCTGGAAGAAAGCGCCGAAGCCATTGATGAGAGCCTGCTTGACGGGGATAAAACACAACTGATCGAAATGTTAAAAAAGGAAACGGACGCCACCAGGGACCTGATCGATGGCGAGGCCAAGAAATTGGTAACTCAGTGGGATGACATGAAGGAAGCCTATACAAAGGACGAACAGGTATACACGGTTCGGGGAAAGGAAATAAGAGTCCCCCTGTATACCGAATCCTTATCCCATCAGAAAATTCCCAAGATCTGCCTCCCAAAATTCGAGGACCCTGGAGAGATCTACCGATGGCTGCGGCGGGAAAATCTTCCCGGGTACTTTCCTTATACTGCCGGTGTGTTTCCTCTAAAACGGATGGGTGAAGACCCTACGAGAATGTTTGCCGGAGGAAGCCGGGGCCAATCCCATTACCCAACTGGCCTTGACCCTTTCCAACGGCATGGACCCCGAATATACGGTTATCGGGAGAGTCGCCCGACGAATCTGGTCCATTGCCATGAAAGAGAAATACAACGCTTCGGCACGTTCACAAATGCTGAAATACCACATCCAGACATCCGGAAGATCGTTGCACAGTCAGGATACCCAGTTCAACGACATCCGGACCACCTTACAGGCCCTTTGCGCAGTATATGACAATTGTAACAGCCTGCATACCAACGCTTTTGACGAAGCCATTACAACCCCTACGGAGGAATCGGTGCGACGGGCCCTGGCCATCCAGTTGATTGTCAATCGGGAGTGGGGATTGACCAAAAATGAAAATATGAACCAGGGAAGCTTTATCGTCGAAGAGTTGACGGATCTGGTGGAGGAGGCTGTCCTGAGGGAGTTTTACCGTATCTCGGAACGGGGCGGCGTGTTGGGCGCCATGGAAACGGGATATCAGCGAAGCAAAATTCAGGAAGAATCCGTCTACTATGAAACCTTGAAGCACAATGGAGCGCTTCCCATTATCGGCGTCAACACGTTCCGTGATCCGAATATGGAAGGCGATGTGCTGACTCAAAGCAGTGCCTGCTGTGAACTGGCCAGAGCCACGGATGAAGAAAAACAATCCCAGTTAAAGCGATTGGCTAATTTTCAAAAACAGAATGAAAAAGAAGCGCCCCAGGCTCTGGAGAGACTTCAACGAGTGGTCCTTTCTGGAGACAACATCTTTGAAGAATTGATGGAAACGGTTAAAATCTGCAGCCTGGACCAGATTACCAGGGCCCTTTACGATGTGGGCGGCCAGTATCGCAGGAACATGTAGTCTGAAGATCGTTTAAAATAGGCCTTATTCCCAAGGAGGGTTGTTAAGGTCAACTCGCGTTATAGCTTAGAAAAAATATTTTTAATGCTTGACTTTTGATCAATAGTCTTTTACAATTAAAAAATTGTACTACATTATTTAAGTGCATGTGTTTCCCTCACAAGGTGTATATTCCCGACTATAAAAGCGGTATTATCTCACCCAAAGTTAGAAACTTTTATTTTTTATTTTTTTCAGGAGATTGCCAACATGGCGAACGGTATCGTAAAATGGTTTAACGACTCAAAAGGTTTTGGATTTATCGAACAACAAGACGGTGGAAAAGATGTGTTTGTACATCATTCAGCGATTAATTCAACTGGTTTCAAATCCCTCAATGAAGGGGATAATGTTACATTCGACATTGAAGACGGCCAGAAAGGCCCAGCTGCAGCAAATGTAACCGTAGTTTAGTAAACCGTTTTATTTGCTTCAAAAAAAGTCAGGTTGCTGACTTGAAACTAAAAGGCCCTGAACAGAATATCGTTCGGGGCCTTTGTGTTTTATATGAAAGTTGTGAGTATTGAGTGATGAGTAGTGAGATTAAAAAGAAGCTGTTTTCCTCAATACTCACAACTCAATACTCAATATCCACATCTTTCATCGTTTGTTGTGCCCAGCAGGGCATGGGCGTTCTTCTACGAAAGGCACTCATCGTTTTCGCAGAAATTGATGGAGATAAAAACCACTAAAAGCCAAATAGAAAATTTGATATCTATGAAAATGTGTAAAGCATGCGCTGAATGTTGTAAAAATTATCCTTTAATAAAAGTATCTAAAAATGAAATCAATTCATTAGAACTATTTACAGGATTACACTTTGGTATACCCATAAACTCAAAAGGTGTAGAATATGAAGGATATCTTTTGCAATTTAAAGAAAACGGAGATTGTTTTTTCTTAAATGAAAACAATGGCCGCTATTCTTGCGATGTGTATGAAGTGCGACCAGATATTTGTAAAAACTATCCATCAAACCTCAGACAGAAAGAAGTCTGCACCTTGAATATGAAAAAATTATTAAATATGATGGATAGCATTGTCGGCGACTAAACGTCGATCTTATTCAAAACCAATCATTTATGGGTATTTCACTTTTGATCTTGCAGCACAAACTTTACCGGGGCCAAGGCGCCCAAATAACTGTTCTGAAATCAATTGGTTGTAATACCCATACCTGTATCGAGACACATTTGTGTGCCAAATTTTGAGACAAATGAACCCTGGCCGCGTTTTTAAATCTGCCTGCCATTTTTTTCAAACCGTTTGAAACACGCACTGGCAAGTTGTTTGATGCGATTCAACGCGATTTCTCCCGACGCCCAACGATGGGGTAATCTTCAACAGCCCGGCATAAACCGGCCTGGCATAATTTGTGCTGTTTAATATATAGCGAAGAACCCCACAGGAGAAGTCCAAAGGCGGTCAACAGCAATTAACACTTATAAAAGAGAACAATCATGAAACCATACGGCAGAAAAACAAAAAAGCGGGTTGGCGAAATCCTTGCCCTTGGCAATCGCAGCCAGGCCTTGGAGAGGCTGGCGCAGATTCCGGATGCCCAGCTCATCGGACATCTGTTCTCTTATTTTTACAATAAAGAGGAACTGATTAAGTTCCGCAGCGTAACCGCTATGGGGGAGCTTGCCGCAAGGGTTGCGGATTATTCCATGGAAAAAGCCAGGATAATCTTGAGACGGATCATGTGGAACTTGAACGACGAATCCGGCGGTATCGGCTGGGGGTCCCCCGAAGCCATGGGAGAAATTCTAAGCCAAAGCCCGGCCCTGGCCCGGGAATTTAAAAGCATCCTTTTTTCCTACCTGGATCACAGAGGCAACCACATTGAACATGAAATGCTCCAGCGCGGCGTTTTGTGGGGCATTGGTACATACCTTGGGACAGCACCCAAAGATCTGACCGATGTCACCAGGGAACAGATCCAGGAACATCTTTCTTCTAACGATCCGATAAAGCGAGGATATGCCATCAGGGCCCTGTCCAATGCCCATGTTTTCGAATCTATGGTTCTGCCCGATTTTATCCAGGCAGACAACACAACCATTGATATTTACACCGGGTGGGATTTTACGGCTACGCGTATATCGGATATCGTTCATGCCGGCACCCCGGAACAGTCCCTGGCCGGGAATGAATAATTACCGGTTTTACTTACCCGGGTGTGAAACGATTAAAGAGAATTTGCCATGCTGAAAAAAAAATGTGACAAAAACATCGCACGCACCATTGAACTGGCACATAAAATGATTGAACTGGCACAGACCGGATATGAACACCATGAAGACCCCGGCTGCGGTGTACTTTATGGAATTTTACTGGATACAGGGTACAAAATTCTTGGTCTTGCAGAAAAAGAAAAACAGGCTCATATTCTAAAAGGCTGGTGGGATGAATCTATTGACGAAGGAATGATTTAATGCGCATACAAAAGAAACCGGTAATTGATATTGGCTGCTGTAACCTATGCGAGGTCTGTATTGATCTGGCTCCCCACGCCTTTGAAATTAATGATGCAGGTTATGTGGATGTACAATCCCTTGACAGCTATGAGGATGACGAAGATATCCTTGAAGCTGTGAAAAACTGCCCCCAAGACTGTATTTCCTGGGAGTAATTCCTCCCCAAAAAAGTTCATCTTCAATCCCTGGGACTCGGAAAAAATGGAATATTTATTTTTTTCCGGGTCCCTTATCGTTCGGACGTTCGTTCAGCAGATCCCATTTTTCTTTTTAAAGATGCAAAAAAACATTGCGCCTGATACACAAATGTGCCATTTAAAAGGCCGGTTCAAGAACAGCTTGGTATTCATTACTGAAAGCGCGTTGCCTGGAAATCAAAAATGGAAAAATTTACACATTCGCTGCTGGATCTGCACAATCTCAACCTCGTGGTGGACAATCTTAAACTGGGCGTCATGGCACATAACACGGACCGGATCATCACTGTTTTTAATAAAGAAGCAGAAAAAATTACCGGATATAATAAAAAAGAGGTCCTGGGCAAAGACTGCCACGATGTGTTCCAGGGCCCGTTCTGTGGTTCCAAATGTTCCTTTTGCGAGGATTCGCCAAAACTTTCCGGCGGAACCAAAGAGTACCCGATTACCATAGTCACCAAAACAGGGGACACCCGGCATCTGGAAATGACCATTTACTGCATTCCGGATCATGAAGGGGAAATCCAGGGGGTTGTGGCTTCGTTCCGGGATATGACCGATTCCATACGTCTGTCCTTGAAAGCCGAAGATCTTTCCAATTTTGCCGGCATTATCGGCAAGGACAAAGCCATGCAGGACATTTTCCAGGAAATCCGGGATGTGGCCCTGTATAACTACCCGGTTCACGTATCCGGTGAAACCGGTACCGGCAAAGAACGGGTGGCGTATGCCATCCATGATATCTCGTCCTACGGCAACGGCAGTTTTGTTCCGGTAAACTGCGGGGCCATCCCCGAAGGCATTGTGGAAAGCGAGCTGTTCGGCCATGTTAAAGGGGCATTCTCAGGGGCGGTCAAGGAACGTAAAGGCCGGTTTGAACTGGCCCATAAAGGCACCCTGTTCCTGGACGAAGTGGCGGAACTGCCGCTGAAAACCCAGGTAAAACTGTTACGGTTCCTCCAGGAGGGATCATTTGAAAAAGTAGGCGGCGAAAAAAAAATCAGCGTGGATGTCAGAATTATCTCCGCCACCAACAAAGATCTGACAAAAGAGGTCCGGGCCAACCGGTTCAGGGAAGACCTTTATTACCGGCTTAACGTCATTCCCATCCACCTGCCGCCCCTGCGGGAAAGAAAAAACGATATCCCGCTTTTAGCCGAACATTTCCTGCGGGAAGCGGAAAAAGAAAACAAAAAATCCGTACCGGAACTTGCCCCTGACACCATTCGGGAGATGATGGATTACCACTGGCCCGGCAATGTCAGGGAACTAAAAAATGTGATCCAGTTTGCCGTGGTCCGGTCCCGGGGCAACGTTATTATGCCCACGGATCTTCCCTTTGTATCCAACAGGCAGCCCATGCAGCCTGTCTTATCAAATGAGTCCGCAAAGCCCGGGGTACAGGTTACCCGGGGCAAACTCAATCAGGAAAATGTCCAAGCCGCCCTGGTCAAAACCGGCGGCAACAAATCCAAAGCCGCCCGGGTGTTAGGTGTGGGCCGGGCTACCCTGTACCGCTTTTTAGGTGACCATCCTGAGATTAAAGCCTTTTCAGACACGTTCTAAGGCAAATTCGGATGATTGACTTTCAAAATTAAGTAAACGCATCATAAAATATTCGGGCTTGATCATTTTTTCAGCCGCGTATTGGGTAGGGCGGATATGGAATCCACCCCTACAATCTGGACCAAACAATGATTGAGAGCAAATATTTTTATGATGCGTTTCTCCGGGACATATCAAACGGGGATTTAATTTCTTAAAAAATTGAAAAACATTCTAACTTTTAATCAGTTTCTTCAAAATCTAATTCCATGGTGGCCAGGCACTCTGAGCATTCCATGGTGGCATTTTCAACATCAGGATACTTTTCTTTGATCTCTTCTTCGGTCATTGTTGATAAATGGCTACAGCCACATTGTGGGCATATGCCTTTGATTCTGTGTTTCTTTGTTTTTTTTTCTGTCATGATTTTCTCCTTATGATTTGGGGTATTACAACCAATTAACCAGACCCTGTCTATAAAAAATTTAGAAGCTATCTTGGAAATCAGCAAGAAAGCAATCTCACCAAACATTATAGAAAACACCCCCCGGACCTGCAAAGATTTTAGATGCAGGCCCGGGGGATGCGTTTGTTTATTTTCTGACAGGCCGGATTATCCCACAGCCTCCACATTTTTGGGGCCATGACCGGGAACAAGCCGGTCTTTTTCTCGGTCGAGACGGAAATACACGGTCTCACCTTCCAGATAATCGCCTTTAAGCAATGCCATGGACAGCGGATTTTCAATTTCCTGCTGGATCACACGTTTAAGCGGACGGGCACCAAATCCGGGATCATACCCTTTCTGCGCCAGAAAGCTCATGGCGTCATCATCCAGGTAAACAGCCAGATTCCTTGCAGCCAGCCGCCGGTTCAGGGCAGCAATCTGGATGGCGGCAATATCCATGAGATGTTCGCGTTCCAGGGCATGGAAGGTAATGATCTCATCAATCCGGTTTAAGAATTCCGGCCTGAATGCGTCTTTAAGCGCCTGCTGCACGGCCTGTTCCACCTCATCGGAAAGACCACTCTTCCCGGCTTCAAGCAGGATCCTGGAGCCGATATTGGATGTCATGATGATGATGGTGTTCCTGAAATCCACAGTCCGGCCATGACCGTCGGTCATCCGGCCGTCGTCCAAAACCTGGAGCAGGATATTGAACACGTCCGGATGGGCCTTTTCAATCTCGTCAAACAGGATCACACTATAAGGTCTGCGCCGTACTGCCTCGGTGAGGTACCCGCCCTCGTCATATCCCACATATCCGGGAGGGGCACCAATGAGACGGGCCACGCTGTGCTTTTCCATGTACTCGGACATATCCAGCCGCACCATGGCGTCCCTGGAATCAAACATGAACTCGGCCAGGGACTTGGCAAGCTCGGTTTTGCCCACACCCGTGGGTCCCATGAAGATAAAGGTACCAATGGGCCGGTCTTCCGGCTGCAAGCCGGACCTGGCCCGTCGCACGGCATTGGAAACCGCATCAATGGCATTTTCCTGGCCGATCACCTGTTTGGCAATAGAGGATTCCATGGTGATCAGTTTTTCCTGCTCACCCTGGAGCATCTTGGATACGGGGATGCCGGTCCAGGAGGAGACCACCTCGGCCACGTCAGCCTCTTCCACGTCTTCTTTGAGCATCTTGCAGGTCTTCTGCAGGGTTTCAAGGCTCTGCTTTTTCTCCTCAATTTTTCTGTTCAAATCCGCAATAGTGCCATAACGAATCTGGGCTACTTTTTCAAAGTCACCGGCACGTTCGGCAAGCTGGGCCTCGGTCTGGAATCGATCAATGTCCTCCCGCATGGCCGAGATCTCCCGGATAACTGATTTTTCATTATCCCAATGCACCTTCAAGGGACGGATCTCCTCTTCCATGGCTGCGATGTTTTTCTCCAGGTCTTCAAGACGCGCCTTGGAAGCCTTGTCCTTTTCCTTGATCAGGGCCTGGCGCTCAATGGCAGCCTGGGTCAGCCGCCGCTGAATTTCGTCAATGGCCTGGGGCATGGAGTCAATTTCAATACGAAGCTTGGATGCGCACTCATCAATAAGGTCAATGGCTTTGTCCGGCAAAAAACGGTCAGCAATATACCTATCGGAAAGGGTGGCGGCCCCAACCAGGGCTGAGTCCTTGATCCGGATGCCGTGATGCACCTCATATTTTTCCTTCAACCCCCTGAGGATGGAGATGGTGTCTTCCACCGTAGGTTCTTTGGCCATAACCGGCTGGAAACGCCTTTCCAGGGCAGCATCCTTTTCGATATATTTTCTGTACTCGTCCAGGGTAGTGGCCCCCACACAGCGCAAACTGCCCCGGGCCAGGGCGGGTTTAAGCATATTGGAAGCATCCACAGATCCTTCGGCAGCCCCTGCCCCCACCACCGTATGCAACTCGTCTATAAAAAGAACGATTTCACCCTCGGCAGCCTCAACCTCTTTTAATACCGCCTTAAGACGGTCCTCAAATTCGCCCCGGTATTTGGCCCCGGCCAGCAGAGCACCCATATCCAGGGCGACGACCCGCCGATCTTTCAAGGTTTCAGACACATCGCCTTCCACAATCCGCTGGGCCAGACCTTCCACAATGGCGGTTTTACCAACGCCCGGTTCGCCGATAAGCACAGGATTATTTTTCCGGCGCCGGGACAAGACCTGGACGATTCGCCGAATTTCCTCATCACGACCGATAACCGGGTCCAGTTTTCCCTGGCGGGCCAAATCCGTCAGGTCTTTTCCGAATTTTTCCAAAGACTGGTATTTGTCTTCGGGATTCTGGTCGGTCACCCGCTGGTTGCCCCGGATGTCCTTGAGCACGGACAGGATCACGTCCCTTGTAACACCCAAGCTTTTAAGGATTTCGCCGGCTTTGTCTTTACCCTGGGTCAGACTGATCAGGATATGCTCAAGGCTGACATACTGATCCTTCATCTTATCAGCCTCTTTAAAGGCCAGATCCAACATCTTTCGTCCGGGTTCGGACAGATAGGGCTGCCCCCCGGACACCTTAACCATATTGTCCAGGGCAGAAGAGACAAGCTGTACGGCAGCACCGGGCTCGGCGCCTATTTTATTAAATATGGATACCGCAATTCCCTGGTCATCAGCCAGCAGAGCCCCCAGAAAATGAATGGGCTCAATGGCCTGCTGTCCCTTGTCAACCGCAATCGTATGAGCCTTCTGGAACAATTCCTGGGATTTTAACGTTAATTTATCAAGATTCATAATGTATCTCCAATTTTGTATTACTTTTTGTTTTCAATGAACTAAAAGTAATGATCATTTAATATCCGTCAACACATGTCTTAAATAAAATTTATCCGGCCTTGGTCATATTTTAGGCCATACGAATTTCCGGTAGGTTGGGTTGATGTTATGACCAAGCCCCAATATCGCGTTCAGTCTCTTTAAAAAATGAGGTCACCGCAGGCAAATACGGCAGTCACATGTTTGTCAATGTCTGCGCCGGCCTGATTCGCCAGCCTGGCATAACGCCTCATCCCATTTTTGGGCCATATGCATCCAGGAAAACCTTTCGGCATGGGCTGCTAAAGCCACAGCTTTGTTCCGATAGACGTCAGGCTGCACCAGAATATGTTCCAGCCTGGCTTCCAGGTCAGCATCATCATGGTAAATGACATCAGGTTTTAAATGTTCGGGGATCAGTTCGGGGTATGACAAACGATTTGGCAGCAAAGGAAAGCATCCATGGGCCACGGCCTCCATCACTGAAATACCGAAATTTTCCTGGATGGCGGTACTGATCACAACACTGCCTTTGGCCAGCCATTTTCTGTAATCCGCAGCCTGTTCCTGGTACCCGCAAACAAGAAGTTCGGCACCAAACCGTTCCTCAATGCCATTAAATTCTTTCGGAACCGTGTCATACTGTTCCCCCATCACTGCCAGATAAAACAGAATACCCCGGCGCTTAAGCCGTTCCAACACAGTAAAAAAGGCCTTTGGATTTTTATCGTATTCCCACCGGTGATTCCAGACCACCAGGGGTCTGTCAAGGCTGCTGTCCTGCCGTTCCAAAGAACCAAAAACACTGGGGCCCACCTCAATACCCGGATACAGTACACCGGTTTTACCCCGGATTTTATCCAGAACCCATTCCGGGCGAAGGTCCGGCATTTTACGGATCAGGGCTTTTGCAGCGCTGAAAAAGTCATCCCT
>DATFIL010000446.1:0-11182 GCA_035270145.1 Desulfobacter sp.
CTCTAGCTGGATGACACGGCATTAAAGGTTTACCTCTTTTGTCTAATACAAAAACACGGCTTACGCCGTTCTCAGCTGATGCTGGTGACGGTTCCGCCTTGGCATTGGCAGAACTCTCCCCTCGGGACTGTTGCATAGCGGCTCTATTCCCGGACCCGTTTCGTCCGGCCCCTCGGTTGTCTGCAACCCGGGATTCAAGCGGACGGGACTGAGGAAGCATCCCGTCGTCGGTTTTTAGCGCTCTATACAACTTCTAATATTCTCCTTTAAATCACTTTGCCAATAGTTGAAAATATTTCCCTGGTCAACCGATCCCTGACGAGCGAAGCTTGGTTTCAAGCCCCGTCTTTCAGGGCGGGGTGGTTGACTCCGGCAACCGTTTTTGGGGGAGCACTATACCATGGTGGAGACATCTAACAAAGCCTTATCCAGGCGTTTGGCTGAAATTTTGAACCGGGTTTTCAGCTCCTGGGCATATACGGAAATTTTATACTCCTCCAGCATCCAGAAAAATGCTTCCACTGCCCTGGATTTTTCCTTTGAAGAGCCCGGGTCAAGGCTTGAAATCAGATGGGCAAGCTTTCGTTCATAGGGTGCAACAAGCTCTTTTTTCCGGGCCTCTTTGGCCGGGTTGTCCACCCAGCGTCCGGCACGGATGGACAGGCATTCCAGATTTTTAGGCAGCAATGCAATCCGGTTTAAATCATAAAGTTCCAGGAAATTGGCCGGACACAGGTTTTTCAGCTCATTGAATATTGCGGTTAATGCCTCGAAAATCACAGCACGGTCTTTGGATGCAAGACTCAAGCGTTGCAGCAGATCAAAACAGGCGGCATATTCCCGGCCCACGGTCAGAATATCTGCCATGGCTTGCTGACCAAGGAGATACAGCTTCGGACGAATCGTCTGCACATGGGTATCAAACGCGTTTTGTGTAAAGATCTCTTTTTGAAAAAAGGCCTTTGCCATGGCATTGTAAGCCATTGCGGTAAAGGTGGGCCGGTCATTAAAATAGGGTGCGATCCGGCCTAAGCCGTCGGTCCTGTTTATATCTTTTTTCAATGCCTTGATATCATCGGGGAACATAATTTCAAACAGGCGACCCACCCCTTTGACATGATTTTCTAAGGCCGCTTCCCTTGTTTTAAACAAGGTTAATGTCACCCCATGGCTGTCTTGCTCGCAACAAAGACCGGGAAAGGCTTTGCGTCGGGCGTCATTGTTTTTGTCCAACAGGATTTCCGGTTCAATATCGGAAAAATTCCATTCCCGGATACCTGTTTTTTCAAAGGCCTTTTTTGCCCGTTCAAAGGCATTGGTTTTTTCGGCAGGGCGCCGGCCGGCAAAAGCCCCGAGTTTTGACAAGTCCCTTAACGATTTGATCTCCCTGTCTTTGTGGTCCCGGATGGATATCCGCATTTTCAAGTGATCCGCAAGGTCTTCATCTGACCAGGCTGAGGCTGGAATTACAAGGTCGAAATGTTTGCGGATGACGCTGGACAGCTTTGAATATAAAGGCGCATCCGAGTCGGGCAGGTGGGCTGCAATAAAATCAGCCCGCTGCTGGATGGGCATCAGCTTTACCCGATAGGTTTTGGGCAGGGCTTTGATCAGGGCGGCTATTTTTTCCCTGAGCAGCCCCGGTACCAGGGTGTCTACCTGGTGGGGGGAGATAAGTGCCGCATCCTGACTTGGCACTTTAAGGGTCACCCCGTCCGTCTTTGTCCCGGGGGTGAATTTGTAATCCAGGGCAAACTCCCCCTGGTCCGTGGTAAGGGTGTCAGGGAACTGGGCCAGAGCCGCTTCGTCCACATCGGTTTTCTGCAGGTCCTTGCGGGTCATGCGCAGAAATGTATCATCTTTTTTGTCTTTAATGAATTTGGCAAAGGTGCGGATATTGTAAAAGGGTTGGGGCAGTCGGGATTGATAGAACAAATAGATCTCATCCTCCGAAGCCAGAATGTCCCGCTGCCGGGTTTTGTCCTCCAGGGTTGCGATCTCTTCCATGAGATTTCTGTTGTGGGTCATAAAGCCGAACTCCTGGAAGATCTCCCCCTGGACCAGGGCATGGCGGATGAACAATTCCCCGGACTCTTCAGGATTGATCTTTCCGTAGGCCACGGATCTGCCGCTTGCAAGGATAAGGCCGAACAAAGAGACCTGTTCGGATGCCACCACCTCCCCGCGTTTTTTTTCCCAGTGGGGATCGCTGTAAGTGCGGGTGCAAAGGCTTTGGCCGATCTCTTCGATCCAGGCCGGGTCAATATTGCCCACACACCGGGCAAAAAGTTGGCTGGTCTTGACATATTCGGCTGCCACAATCCAGTTGCCGGCCTTATTGAACAGGCCGGAGCCCGGAAAAATGACAGCCTGCCTGCCCTTGGCCGCCGTGAAAAGGTTTTTTTCCTTTTTCTGGGCAATGCCGGCCAGATACCCGTGGAGAAGGGCCTTGTGGATGGCGACGTACAAGGGCCCGCCATGTTCAAACTGATCGGCCTTAAGGGCTGCGTTTTCCTGGTCTGCTGCTGACGGACCGGTCTGTTCGATGCCGTGTTCTTTGATTATCCGGGTAATCTGGCCATGAATATCCTGCCACTCCCGCAGCCGTTTGAAGGAGAGAAAATTTTCAATGCACCATTTGCGCAGGGCTGAGCGTGATTTCAGCCGCTTTCTGGCGTCTATGCATGCATTCCAGATGTTGAGCAGGGTGATGAAGTCTGATGCCGGGTCTTTGAACTGAGTATGTTTCTGGTCAGCGGCCTGGGCCTTTTCTGCCGGTCGCTGGCGGATGTCGGATACGGTCAGGGCTGTGGTGATGACGACCGCTTCTTTAAGAACACCTGTATCTCCGGCGTTGAGCAGGATGCGGGACAGTTTCGGGTCCATGGGTAGCCTGGCCATTAAGCGGCCTGACGGGGTGAGCCTGTATTTTTTGCCGGCTTTGTTTTTATTGGCCTCAATGGCGTTCAGTTCCAAAAGTGTGTCAAACCCGTCCTTGATGCTTTTGGGCGCCGGCGGATCAATAAAGGGGAAGCTGGAGACATCGCCAAGCTGCAGGGCAATCATGCGTAAAATAACTTCAGCCAGATTGGAGCGCAAAATTTCAGGTGTTGTAAAGAAAGGGCGGCCATTGAAATCATTTTCATCGTAAAGCCGGATGCATACGCCGTTTTCCACACGGCCGCAACGACCCATGCGCTGGTTGGCACTGGACTGGGACACGGGGCTGACCGGCAGTGCCGTGGTCCGGGTTCTTGGCGAATAGGAGGGGATACGGGCAAGGCCGGTGTCCACCACATATTTGATGCCGGGGATGGTCAAAGATGTTTCCGCCACATTGGTGGAGATTACGACGTTTCTGCCGGGGCCCGGAGCAAATACTCGGGCTTGTTCTCCGGCAGACAGCCGTGCAAACAAAGGCAAAATTGTGACCCCGGAAAGATTTTTGCCTTTAAGTATTTCCATGGTCTCCCCGATATCCTGCTCTGTGGGCATGAATATCAGGATATCTCCGGTGTGGGTGCGCATTAACAGATCAGCGGTCTGTCGGGCTGCGGCCTCCACATACCCCTGGTCATCCGGTGTGCCGGCGCTGCTGTCCCCATTATTATCATCTTCAATGGGCGCATAGATCAGTTCCACCGGATACATCCGGCCCGACACCTCAATCACCGGGGCATTGTCAAAGGCTTTGGAAAATTTTTCCGTGTCAATGGTGGCACTGGTAATGATCAATTTGAGATCACCACGTTTTTTGACAAGGCCGCGCAGGATGCCTAGAACAAAATCAATATTAAGGCTGCGCTCATGGGCTTCATCCACAATCAGGGTGTCATACTGGTTTAAAAAGCGATCCTGCTGGGTTTCAGCCAACAGAATACCGTCGGTCATCAGCTTGATATAGGCTTTGTCGGGTGTGTGGTCATCAAAGCGGATTTTATATCCCACGGATTGCCCCAAGGATTCGTTGAGTTCAAAGGCAATGCGTTTGGCCACGGTCATGGCGGCAATGCGCCGGGGCTGGGTGCAGCCGATCATGCCGGAAGTCCCACGGCCTGCTTCCAGGCAGAATTTAGGAATCTGGGTGGTCTTACCGGATCCGGTTTCACCTGAAATGATCACCACCGGATGATCCTGTATGGCCTTAATTATTTTGTCTTTTGCGGCATTGATGGGCAAATCCGGGGCAAAGCGGATGTTTTGGGGCAGGTTGTCCATGCGCTGCTGCCTGGTGTCAGCCGAAGCCCGGGCTTTTGCTAAAACATTTTTTAAATTATTTTTGCCCGGCCCCTGACCGGGTTTGCGCCTGCTGCGCAAGGCGCGGGCCAAAATATACCGGTCCCGGCACATGGCCTTGGGAATGAGTGCTTTGATTTGATCTGAAATTGACATAATACCGCCAATAGTAGCCAAGGTTTTAAAAATGTCAAATAAACCGTTTGAGACCAGCAATTTTTTTTGTTGACATGGATTTTGGAATAAGGGGATAACAAGCATGGTTAATGATTCTGTCGTATCCTTAAGAGCCTGTCGAATGGCTATATGTTTGCCTATACACCACAATTATGATAAGAAAATTTAAATTATGACTCAGATTATCAGTATTGCCAATCAGAAGGGCGGGGTCGGTAAAACCACCACAGCAGTCAATTTGGCTGCCTCCCTTGCCAAACTGAAAAAAAAAGTGCTGCTTGTGGATTGTGATTCCCAGGCCAATGCCACAACGGCACTCGGGGTGGACAAACCCGACCTTGAAGCCTCTTTGTATGATGGGCTGATTGGAGAAACCGGGATTGAAGATATGCTTTTATCCACCATGCTGCAGGGGTTGACCCTGGTACCGGCTAATGTTGATCTCATTGGATTTGAGGTGGAAATGATGTCTGCTTCAAAAAGGGAGGCCCGGCTCAAGGACTTTCTGGTGCCCGTGGCCGACAACTTTGATTTCATTATTATCGATTGTCCGCCGGCGCTAAGTCTTTTAACGCTGAACGCTTTTTCCGCAAGCCATTCTGTCGTGATCCCCCTGCAAAGTGAATTTTTTGCCCTGGAAGGGCTAGGGCAGCTTTTAGATACAATCAAGCGAATTAAGAATGCATTTAATTCAGGCTTGGTGATCAAAGGCATTTTGCTGACAATGTTCGACCGCAGGACCAATTTGTCCCAAAATGTGGTGGATGATACCAGGCAGTATTTCAAAGACTTGGTGTTCAAGACAAAAATTCCCCGTAATGTGAAACTTGCAGAAGCCCCAAGCTATGGTCTGCCGGTTGTTCTGTATGATAAAACGTCACCAGGTGCTAAAAGTTATATGTCCTTTGCCAGGGAACTTTTAAAACGATGATGAACAAAAAGCGGAAAAACACCGGTTTGGGCCGGGGAATATCAGCGCTTATCCCCGATATGGAAGAACCTGAAGTCAATTCGGATTTTTTCTTTTGTAATGTTGATCAGTTAACGCCTAACCGCTACCAGCCGAGAACCCGGTTCAGTGAAGAGGAACTGGGACGACTTACCCAGTCCATTGCTGAGCAGGGAGTGCTCCAGCCCCTTTTGGCCAGGAAAATGGATGGTGCGTATGAGCTGATTGCCGGAGAGCGGCGTTTGCGGGCCGCAAAGGCTGCCGGGCTCATTCAAGTTCCAGTTATTATTATAGATCTTGCTGATGAGCAGGTGCTTGAAGTTTCGATTATCGAAAATATCCAAAGGGAAAATCTCAATGTGCTTGAAGAGGCAGAAGCCTATTTCCGGCTTATTGGCGAATTTGGATATACCCAGGAAAAGGTGGCCGAAAAGATCGGCAAGAACCGGTCCACCATTGCCAACCTGCTGCGTTTGCGCAGCCTGCCGGAAGAGATCAAAGAGGGTCTGATTGTCGAAAAGATCAGCATGGGACATGCCCGGGCACTGTTGGGGGCCGGTGCTGTTGAAAATCAGCTTTATCTGTTCAAGCAGGTGGTGGAAAAACAACTGTCGGTGCGGGAAACCGAACGTTTGGTCAATCAGGCTAAAAAACAGCCCCAGAACATCGAAAAAGAAATTACTGCGGACGAAAAACAGTTTCTGGAAGAGACCTCGTCCCAGATATCCTCCCGGATCAACTCTCCGGTCTCCATCAAGAAAAATGGGGGCCGTGGAAGAATTGAGATCAAATTCTCATCCGGGACTGAATTTAACCGTCTTGTGGAGTTGCTGAGTAGAATTTCATGAAAATTTCAATTGCTAGGACAGCCGGGTTCTGTATGGGTGTCCGCCGGGCCGTGGACATGGTGCTGGATGCATCCAATAAGGCCAAGGAACCCATTTATACGTATGGCCCTTTAATTCATAATCCCCAGGTCCTGGAGATGCTGGAAAGTAAACAGATTTTTCGGATGGACACCATTCCTGAATCCGGGAAAGGTATTGTACTCATTCGGGCCCACGGGGTACCGCCCCAGGATGAAAAGGCCCTGGCTGATGCCGGATTCACCGTGATTAACGCCACTTGTCCCCGGGTGGTCAGGGTCCAGGTGATTATCGATAAATATTCAAAAAAAGGCTATGACACCATTATCCTTGGCGATGAAAAGCATCCCGAGGTGATCGGCCTTTTGGGATATGCCCGGGATAAGGGGCATACCGTCACCAGCCTGGATGAGCTTAAGGCACTTCCCAGGTTTGAAAAGGCGGTTGTGGTCGCCCAGACCACGCAGAATACCCATATTTTTGCGGATATCCAGGCCTGGTGCCGCAAAAATGTCCCCCATTACGAAATTTTTAACACCATCTGTGATTCCACGGAAAAGCGGCAGGATGAAGTCAGGGAAATGGCCGGTACCCATGACGCCGTCATTGTTGTGGGCGGAAAATTTTCCGGAAATACAAAGCGCCTGGCCCAGGTGGCTGCGGAAACCGGTAAACCGTCCATGCACATTGAACAGGCTTCGGAAATTGACTATGAATCCATTTCCCATGCACAATCCATTGCTATTACCGCAGGGGCCTCCACCCCTAACTGGATTATCAATGACACCTGCAGCAAGGTAGAACAAGCATTCAGGAAAAAACAGCCCGGGCGAAAAAAAATTATGGCCGTGATGGATGTGTTGATGAAAACCAACATTATCCTGGCCGCAGGGGCCGCCTGTCTGACCCTGGGAGCAGCCATGATCTCCGGCGCACAAAATCCGGGCATACCAGCGGTTATTGCCATGTTTTATATTCTTTCCATGCAGATCATGAACAACATGATGACCATTGGGTCCGACACCTACAACAAACCGGACCGGGCAGCCCTTTATAAGCAAAACAAGGGATGGCTTTTGTTGGTGGCGTTTCTGTCCGGTGCAATGGGGCTTTACCTTGCATGGACAAGGGGATGGGGGTACTTTGGTGTGCTGCTTATCATGATGCTGTTAGGCATGTCATATACCCGTACCATTTTCCCCTCCTTTTTCTCCGGGCGTAAAATTTACCGGCTCAAGGATGTACCGGGATCAAAAACCATTCTCATTGCAGTGGCATGGGGTATGGTCACAAGTTTGATGCCCGGAATTAGTCTTAAGGCAAACCCGGGCCTGACCCTGGTCGCCTTTGTTTTTGCCACGGGGCTATCGTTTGCCAGGACAGCCTTTATGGATATCCTGGCTGTCCAGGGTGACAGGATTACAGGCCGGGAAACCCTTCCCATTCTTCTGGGAAAAAAGAAAAGCCTCAAATTTGTTCATTATACCCTTGTCGCCACAATAATTATCCCTTTTATTCTGCCAGTCTGGGTGTCCCCTGTTGTATGTGGTCTTGCCCTGATACCGACTTTTATGTTTATATTGACCTTACGATATAAAAAAGACAATGATATTTCTGCCAATTTTTATGAGTTCTGGTTCGAATTTCCCTTGCTGCTTGCCGGCATTATTGCCGCTGTCGGCTGAAAATTAGGGACATAGAAATTTTAAAATATACAAATAGGGCAATGGCTTTTATTTTTTCCATGACGCTTATCTTTTTTTCAAGAGGATGGTCAACTCCCCCTCCTGAATCAGAGACTCAGAAGGGGCTTTTGAAAAAAAAATGACAAACGGGTTGAAACAAGGCAAGACTGTGCCACTGATCGGAATCCTGGCTGTTAAAAATCAATTTATCAGTGAGGAACAGTTGCAACAGGCCCTTGCCCAATGCCGTGATGACAACAATTTAGAAGAAAAACTCAAAGCCTATTTTCTTGCCGAAAATCTGATTTCATCCCAGGAGATCCATCGGCTGACCATGGCGGCCAAGGCCGTTACCTTCCATCAGCAGGAATATCGATTCGGTGCCATCGCGCTTGCCATGGGGTTTGTTAATAAAAGCGTTTTGGATCTGGCCCTGGAGGAACAAAAGGAGCAGTTTAAAAAGGGAAAAAAGCCCCGGCGCATCGGTGACGTGATGGTGGAAGCTGGTATGATCACACTAAAACAGCGGGATGAGATATTTAAATTTTTGAATCGGTCTTGCAATACGACTCGGCCAAAAAATCGTTGTTAAAAACAGAAAAAATTATCCGCAACCATCAGGCACTGTCTTTTAGCGAGCGCCGCAGCAGGGAGCGAACCCATTTTTCAAGGGACACCGCTGGAAAAATAATGAACGCCGCAGCAGTGGTCAACCCGATTTCGGTGAACGACAGCGGTGCTGTGTGGAAGACCCGCTGCATCAAGGGCAGGTAAACGAACAGCCCCTGCAGAGCAAGAACCACACCAATCCCCCAGAATACGGTGGGATTACTGAAGAATCCGATTTTCAGCAGACTGTCTTTCAGCGATCGGCAGTGGGTCATGTAGAAGATCTGGAACAGAATGACAAAGGTCACAGCCATGGTTTGGGTCTTGGCCAGGACCAGTGGTGCAGCAATACTGGCGAATAGTTCCTGTTGATATTTCATAGTAAAGAGCACAATCGTGCCGGCGGTCATCAGCAAGGAGACCGCTACCACCCGGAAGACCACAAAACCGGTAAACAACGGCGCGTCCGGATTGCGAGGCGGTCGATGCATAATATCCGGTTCCTTGACCTCAAAGGCCAGGGGCAGGGCCAGGGCGACCGCCGCAATCAGATTGATCCACAGCAGCTGGGTCGGCAGCATGGGCAGCAACAGCTCCTTGCTCACCGGGTCAAAGGGAAAGAACATGATGCCGTAAATCAGGATCAACGCCAGGCCGAGATTGGTGGGCAATAAAAAGGCCAGCGATTTGATCAGATTGTCGTAGACCCGTCTTCCCTCCTCCACCGCCGCGCTGATACTGGCAAAATTGTCGTCCGCCAGAACGATATCCGCCGATTCCTTGGACACCGCCGTACCGGTAATGCCCATGGCCACGCCGATATTGGCCTGCTTGAGCGATGGGGCATCGTTGACGCCGTCACCGGTCATGGCGACAATATGCCGTTCTTTTTGCAGGGCACGCACCAGGCGGAGCTTATGCTCGGGGGCTACCCGGGCAAAAATGTTGGTGGTCAGCGCTGTCTGTTGCAGGGTTGCTGCATCCATGGTTGCCAATTCCGCCCCGGTAACGACCTGGTCGCTGACTGCCAGGTTGAGCGCCTTACCGATGGCAAGGGCCGTGGTGCGGTGATCGCCGGTGATCATCTTTACTTCGATCCCGGCCCGATGGCAGGCCTTGATGGCTTCAACCGCCTCAATGCGCGGCGGATCGATCATGCCGATCAGGCCCAGAAAGGTAAACCCCTGTTTCACCGAATCAGGCGAGAGCGTATCGGGTGCGCCTTGGTCCAGTTGCTTGCCGGCTATGGCCAGCACCCGCATGCCTTGGCTGCCCATGCGGTTGATCTTTGCTATGATCTGTTGCGAATCATCCGCGGTCTGTCCTGCCGTATGGCACCGGCTCACAATAACCTCGGGCGCCCCCTTGAGTATAATGGTTTTTTCGGCACCACCGTGCAGGGTGGCCATATACTGGTTTTCCGATGAAAACGGTATGCTGTCGAGGCGGGGAAAGTGGGTGTTGGCATTCTCAATGGAGATCTCGGCCTTGGTGGCGGCAACCAGGAGGGCGGATTCGGTCGGGTCGCCGGTGATGTTCCACCCGGTTGCTTCCTGATGCAGGGTGGCATCGTTGCACAGGGTCGCCTTGGTCAGCAGATCCTCTATATCATCGGGCAGGTGAGCCACTTTCCGGTCCTCGATGGTGAAGCTGCCCAAAGAATCGTAATCGCTGCCGCTGATCCGGCAACTGGTCTGCAGGGTCCGCAGTTCGGTCACGGTCATCTTGTTGCAGGTCAGTGTGCCGGTTTTGTCGGAACAGATCACGGTGGTGCTGCCCAGGGTTTCCACTGCGGGCAGTTTGCGGATGATGGCGTTTCGGCGTGCCATTCGCTGCACCCCGATGGCCAGGGCGATGGTCACCACTGCAGGTAAGCCCTCGGGGATGGCCCCGACCGCCAGCGCTATGGCAAAAATAAGGGTTTCTTTCAGGGCTGTACCCAGCGGGATGGCCATATCCAGGGCCCGTTTCACGCCAATAGTCAGGATCACCACGGAAATGACGGAAATTCCTATGGTAATGTAGGTACTGACCTCATCCAGTTTTTTGGTGAGCGGCGTTTCCAGGTCAACGGTCGTTTCGAGCATGTCGGAAATCCGGCCCAGTTCCGTGCCCATCCCGGTGGCCGTAACCACGGCTGTAGCCGTACCTGTTGTGACCAGGGTGCCGCTGTAGACCATGCCGGTCCGGTCGCCGATCACGGCATCACTGCTGACCGAGACGGTGTTTTTTTCAACCGGCATCGATTCGCCGGTCAGGGCCGCCTCTTCCACCTGCAGGTTGTTGATGCGGATCAAACGCATATCCGCCGCTACGCTGTCGCCTGCCGCCAGGAGTACCACATCGCCGGGCACCAGTTCAGAGGCGGAAATATTGCAATTTTTTCCATCCCGGATAACGATGGCATTCTGCGGAACCATCTCGGAAAGGGCCTCGATAGCCCGTCCGGCTTTGAATTCCTGGATAAAGCCGATAACGGCGTTAATCAGCACCACCGAGAGCACCACCAGACCGTCGGTCATTTTGCCAAGCAAGATCGCCAGAGTGCCGGAGGCGAGCAGGACCCATATCAGGGAATTATTGATCTGACGCCACAAAAGCCGGAGTATCCCGTCCTGTTTTGTCTTGCGTATCAGGTTGGGGCCGTGAAGGCGCAGCCG
>DATFIL010000447.1:0-4545 GCA_035270145.1 Desulfobacter sp.
GGCGGGATAACGTCCATTTCCATGCCTTTGATTTCCGGCGGGGGGTTGTAGTTTTCTTCAATGATGCAGAAGCCGGTGATGGCTGCTTTGCCTTTGGGGGTATCAATGAAAACGGTCAAGCCCCCTTTGG
This sequence comes from Desulfobacter sp., assembly GCA_035270145.1. Classification (GTDB taxonomy): domain Bacteria; phylum Desulfobacterota; class Desulfobacteria; order Desulfobacterales; family Desulfobacteraceae; genus Desulfobacter. The sequence continues at coordinate 131 of DATFIL010000447.1, forward strand.
TATGGACCGGCGTATGTTTAACATAGATGCCGTCAACAATGGGGCCGTCTTCCTTTACTATCCTGATTTGTCCGTTTTCCTCTACATCCTCAATAAAATCTTCCAGGTACCGGTAATCTAAGGGGTGCGGGTTGTGGATGGATTCAAGTTCTTGCTCATGCACGTAGAATATGGCGTTTTCACATTTATAGTCGTTTTCGCAATGATCGTTGTGCAAATGGGTGTGGATGACAATATCAATGTCTTCAGGTGCAAGCCCGTGTTTTTCCAAGCCCTGTTCAAAGGTATAAATTTTTCCGTTAATGGCCTTTTCCCTTTGCTCAGACTGGATGGGATTCATTTCGCCGGTGTCCACCAGGATATTTTTGTCACCGCCCTTAATTATCCAGCAGAAAATGGGAATGGTATAGGTTTCACCCTGTCCGTACTGATAGGTCATCATGCTTTTATCAAATACTTTTGTCCCCATGGCAACGGGGTGGATCGTATATGTCATTATGTTCCTCAATTATATGGGGTTATAGCCATGTAAATTTTATTGTTTCCATGCCCCTTACCTTCAAGTACTAAATACGGATTCAATTTTTTTCGACAGTTTGGCAATGTCAAAAGGTTTTAATAAAAAATCCCTGCATCCGTTGTCGATCATCTGCCGGATCTTTTGTTTCGGAGAAAGTCCGGAACAGACCAGCACCCGGATGTCCGGATTCAGATGCCGCACAGCGTCATAGGTCTGGACCCCGTCCATGCCGGGCATGACGACATCTAAAATCATCAGGTCAATGCCTTTGGTATCATTTTGAACTACGGATACGGCCTGGGCCCCTGCACCGGCAACAAGGACTTCATAACCAAGGGTTTCAAGCATCTCCTTGCAGACTTCTATTACTTCTTTTTCATCATCCACTAAAAGTACCCGGCCTTTGCCCGTAATAAGACGGTCACTGTTTTCCGCCGAAGACAAAACATGATTTGTGTGCGTCCGGTCCTTTATAGCGGGCAGAAAAAACATGAACACACTGCCTTTGCCGGGGCAGGAGTCGACCTGAAAACTGCCCTTGTGGGCTTTGATGATCCCGTATGCTGTGGAAAGTCCCAGGCCGGTTCCCTGTCCCCGGGACTTCGTTGTAAAAAAGGGATCAAATATGCGGGAAAGGGTCTGCTTGTCCATGCCCCTGCCGGTGTCTGCCACACAGACTTTGATGTAATCCCCAGCTTGGTCAAGGCCAATTTTTTGGGCCTGCCCCTGATCCATAAGCACATTTTGAGATTTTACCACAATCCGGCCACCATTGGGCATGGCATGCCACGCATTGATAAACAGGTTCATAAGCACCTGCTTGATTTGACTTTCATCCACCTTTATGGACCACAGATTTTTATCCAGTTCCTGATGGATCATGATATCTTTTCTGGTGCGGCCGAACATTTTGGCTGAGGTCTTAAGCAAATAATTTATATTCAGGGTGATGGCTGCCTGGCGGTTATTCTTTCGGGAAAAATCCAGAAGTTGACGCGCCATTTCGGCGCCGTTGTGAACATAATCGTCAATGTTGGACAGCCGTTTATATTCTTCTGATTCACGGTTAAACCCGATTTTAACCAGGGAGGTATACCCTTGTATACTCATAAGGATATTATTGAAATCATGGGCAATACCGCCGGCAAGTGTACCAATGGCTTCCATTTTCTGGGCCTGGCGAAGTTGCGTCTCAAGCCGTACACGCTCGGTGACATCCCTGGCCACAGCATATATACCCTTGAAATCATGGTAAGATCCGATATCCGGCAGGGTAAGCACCGAGGCCTTCATTTCCATGAATGTAAAGGCGGCATTCGGATCATATTCGTTTTCCGCAGCATCGGCTTTTTTAAAGCGCAGATTCAGTACCATGCTGTCGTTAGGGGATAGATCCTGGGTGGGTGGAGCGTCGGCCTGAAATAGTCGGGAGAGTTTGCCGCGGTCATCCTCGTGGAGAATCGTGTCGAACGGCGTGCCTTTCAGTTCCAGGGGCAAATATCCTAGAACGTATTGAAATTGTTGATTGGCAAAAGAGAAACAAAAGTTTTCATCCAGGGTGAAAATCAGATCCGGTGAGTTGTCAATCATGTACTGATATTTTTTTTCAGAGGCTTCAAGGCGGGCGGCGTAGACTTTTTTTTGAGCAATGAGATTTCGTTGGGCAAGCCCGTTTTTAACGGTTTTAATCAAATCAGCATATTCAAAGGGCTTTTTCAGGTAATCCCAGGCACCCTGTTTCAGCGCAGAGACTGCAGACTCTACAGAGGCGAATCCGGTCATGATGATGACAAGTACCTCGGTATCCAGCTCAAACATCTTGGCCATGGCCTCATACCCATCCATATCGGGCATGGAGATATCCATCAGCACCAGATCAAATTTTTGTTTATTGAACACGCTGATTGCCTGCAGGCCATCATACGCACAAAAGACGCGAAGCCCCTGGCTGGTTAAACATTTGGCAATGCTGTCAACAATCCGTTTTTCATCATCAACAACAAGAATTTGTTCAGGTTTTATACTCAAACGAGTCTATACCCTATTATTGTATTAAGCATTGTTTTGCCGGTTCAATTGTATCCGGATTCCAAGTCTTGTTGTATAAGATGAAGACCGTTGAGATGTCAACCGTAACACTTAAAAATTTTTACAAAAAAACCTTCGGCATTTATGCATTTTTTAATCACACAACTTTACCATTCTTCCAGAATGGCGACATCTGACGCAGTCTGTCGATGGCGGGGATCAGGGTCTCTAGGATGGTGTCCATTTCGGATTTGGTATTATAATGGGACAATGAAAATCGAATACTGCCGTGGGCTGATTTAAAGGGCACCTGCATGGCCATGAGCACATGGGAAGGATCCAGGGAGCCCGAGGTGCAGGCAGAACCGGAAGATGCGCATATACCGGCCTGATTCATCAGCATGAGAATGGATTCGCCCTCAACAGCATCAAACCCAATGGACACGGTATTGGGCAGGCGGTTTTCCCTGTCCCCGTTCACGGACGTCGCTGGGATTTCATCTAAAAGCCGGGTCTCAAGGTAATCCCTAATTTCTCGAACCTGTGTATTCAACAATGGAAGATTGGCGTTTGCAAGTTCACAAGCCTTGCCCAAAGCGATGATGGAGGCTGTGTTTTCCGTACCGCCCCTGCGGCCCTTTTCCTGGTGACCGCCGATGAGGAAAGGCGAAAACTTGATTCCCTCTCTGACATACAGCGCACCAATACCCTTGGGTGCATGGATTTTATGTCCTGACAGGGAAAGCATGTCCACCCCCTCAGCCTTAACGTCAATGGGAATTTTGCCCGCCGCCTGAACCGCATCCGTATGAAACCAGATCCCTCGTTCCTTAACCTTTTTTGCAATGTCGGCAATGGGAAAAATCACCCCGGTTTCATTATTGGCCCACATGACAGAGACAACAGCAGTGTCATCGGACATGGCACTGTAAAGGGTGTCAAGATCAAGACGTCCCTTTTTGTCCACCGGCACAAAAGTCACCTTGTACCCTTTTTTCTCCTGCAGGTGAAGACAAAGACTTCTGATGGCCGGATGCTCAACCGCCGTGGTAATAATATGTTTTTTCCGGGGGAATGCGTTGAGGGCCGCATTAATGGCTGCATTGTCGCTTTCAGTGCCGCAGGCGGTAAAAATAATTTCGTCGGGGGCTGCATTAATCAGGTCCGCTACCTGTGCCCGGGCCTGCCGGACTTTTTTATTTACGGAATCTGCAAAGTCGTACATTGAGGACGGGTTGCCGTAAAACTGCCCTAAATACGGCAGCATTTCTTTAATCACTTCGTCGGCCACCCGGGTGGTGGCGTTATTATCGGTGTAGATCATATCAATCCTTTTTTCAATCAATCGGGTGCCGAATCTGTTTCCATGGAGGCCCTGGTCTTGTGGACAATTTCTTCAATTCGATCCAGGCATTTGCCGCAGCCGCCGCCGGCTTTAAGGTAATTGGTCACATTTTCCGTATTTTCAATGTCATTGTTTTTAACGGCATCAATAATTTCAAGATCTGTAACATCAAAGCATTCGCATACCATTTCTCCGGGTTTTTCAAGGATCTGAATTCCACGGAAATCGGCAATGGCTTTTTTAAGGGCTGCCTGGCCCATGACCGAGCAATGCATTTTTTCTTTGGGCAGGCCGCCCAGGTAATCGACAATGTCTTCATTGGTTACTTTGGCGGCCTCATCCAGGGTCATGCCTTTGATGATCTCGGTTAACGCCGAGGATGAGGCCACGGCAGAGGCACATCCAAATGTCATAAAAGAGGCGTCTATGATTCTTTCATTCTCGTTTACCTTTAGGTAGAGTTTAAGTGCATCACCGCAGCTCAAAGACCCTGTTTCACCAATGGCGTTGGCCCCTTCAAGC
>DATFIL010000448.1:0-4980 GCA_035270145.1 Desulfobacter sp.
CCTGGGTCAGGGCTGTTGTTACACCCTTTGCCCCCACAAAGGCCGAAGGATTTAAGTTATGGGCAAGGCCCCTTAGATATTTGCGCTGGGCGCCGGTAAGTTGTGTCACATCAGATCCTTAAATTTAAAGTTTATCTTTCACTCGATGATCGAGTTTCAGGTCCGGCATATTATCATAAACCATGGATTGTAGCTACACCCCGATTTAGGCGCCAGCAATTCTAAATTTAATGCTTGACTCGCCGGAAAAACCAATCTATACAGGTTAAGTATAGTTATAAAAAGGAAAAATATATGACCACCCGCAAAACAGGCAACTTTTATTTTTATTTCAGGTATTATTTTTATACCGGCCTGCCTGTATTGCGCTAAATAAACCATTTTTTAAAGCCGCAGGCAGACACCGACACCGCCTGCGGCTTTTTTATTTGGAGTTTCAGGCGACAAGAGCCCGCGAAAGGAATCGCCATGAAACAGATTAACGATGTAAATGTAGAATCATTTTTCACCCTGACCGCCCCGGAAGTCATACGAACAGAACTGCCTGTACCTGACAAAACAGCCGAAAACGTACTTGCCGGCCGCCGGGAAATCCAGAACATCCTGACCGGAGAGGATAAGCGGTTGATGGTCATTGCAGGCCCATGCTCCATCCATGACATGGATGCGGCCATGGCATATGCCCAAAAAATGAAGACCCTGCGCGAAGCGGTAAAAGATAAAATCAGCCTGATTATGCGGGTCTATTTTGAAAAACCCAGAACGACCGTGGGCTGGAAGGGGCTAATCAATGATCCCTTCCTGGATTCATCCTATAATATGGAAGAAGGACTTCGCAGGGCCAGATCCCTGTTGATCGACATCAATGCCTTAGGCCTGCCGGCAGCCACGGAAATCCTAGACCCCATCACCCCCCAGTACATTGCCGGCCTTTTAAGCTGGGTTGCCGTTGGCGCACGCACCACAGAGTCCCAGACCCACCGGGAGATGGCTTCAGGGTTATCCATGCCTGTGGGATTTAAAAATGGTACGGACGGCACCCTGACCTCCGCTGTCAACGCCACCCAGGCCGCAAAAGCACCCCAGCACTTTCTAGGTATTGATCCGGACGGCAAAACAGCCATTGTCTCCACCCGGGGCAACCCCTTCGGCCACATCGTCCTGCGCGGCGGCGCCACACCCAACTACGATCCCGTATCCGTGGGAAAAGCCCAGGACCGGCTCAGGGAAAAAAACCTTTTAGACGCAGTGATCATTGACTGTTCCCATGACAACTCCGGCAAAAAACACACAGGTCAATCCTTTGTATTTAAAAGCGCCGTGGATCAAAAGCTTGACGGCAACGACAGGATTGTGGGCCTGATGCTGGAAAGCAACCTGTTTGAAGGCAATCAGAAGTGCAAGTGCAACGGGGATGCAGACACCCTTAAGTACGGGGTCTCCATCACAGATGAATGCATATCATGGGAAACCACGGAAAAACTTATCCATTGCGCATTCGACAAGCTGTCTTAAACTGAAACACGGAAAGCACAGAAAGACACGGAAATGAGTTTGATTTTTGGAATCAAGCCCCAAAGTGTCAACTTCAGCAGTTAGCAAAAATACAGATTAACGGTTTTTCGCTCTATATTTCAGTGCTTTCCGTGTTTTCCGTGGTTATAAAACAATTCCAACAACCCGAGGATTTCATTTTTGCACCCATATTGTCGCATATAAAGTACCAGGTCGCCTTTCTGCACCCACCCCGTGGTCATCTTTTTTCACATTCCCCTTGCCAAAAATATAATACGCCTTATTTTTCAGTCCATTGCATATAAGTCGAATATTAAGCACATGATGGCACGCGCTTTGCTATCCTGTATCCCGAAGATCCTGACGCCATGGATCCTGGTAACTTGAATTAAACGAGACTGGAGATATTTAAAATGAAACAGGCGGTATTTGTAAGCAGGGACAAAGCTCAATTTAAGGAACTGGAAAAAATGTTGGGCCAACACAGTATTGACGTAAAATGGTGCGCAACCGGCAAAGAACTTTTATCCCTGATTGCCGATACCCCTAAAGGGCAGTGGATTGATCTGGTGATTATGGAAGAACTCCTGCCGGACATGAATGCCAAAGCCCTTGTGGAAGCCGTCACCACCCAAAGCCCCATGACCAATTGCGTGATTACCGGCACCATGGATAAAAAGCGGTTCCATGATGTCCATGAAGGATACGGTGTACTGATGCAGCTGCCTGTTCAACCTGGACAGGATGATGCCCGAAACCTGGAAGACCATTTGAAAAAAATCAGGTTGATCGGGTGAAGGCAATCACCCTGCCCCCAAGGAGATAAAACGATATGATTATCAGCATAGCAAGCGGAAAAGGCGGCACAGGCAAGACCACTGTGGCCACCAATCTTTGCGCAAGCCTTGATGTAGACCTTATGCTTTTAGACTGCGACGTGGAAGAACCCAATGCCCACCTTTTCCTGAACCCGAACTTCACTGGAAAAAAAAAGGTCAACGCCCCTGTGCCCAAAGTGGACTTAAGCCTTTGCACCTATTGCAAAAAATGCATGGAGATCTGCCGGTACGGCGCCATTGCCGTGGCCGGGGAAACGGTGGTGACCTTTCCGGAGCTCTGCCACTCCTGTGGCGGCTGCGCGGTTGTCTGTCCGGAAAAAGCCATCACTGAAATAGACCGCTTCATCGGCACGGTGGAAACAGGCAGCCTGAATCTGCCCCGGAATCCGTCCTTCGGCCGGGGGCTTATGGATATCGGCCAGGTTATGGCACCACCGATCATCAGACAGGTTCGGCAACTTGAAAAAGAAAAAGACCTCACCATTATAGATGCCCCGCCGGGCACCTCCTGCCCCGTGATTGCCTCCATGAAAGGAGCGGATTTTGTGATTCTGGTCACCGAGCCCACGCCCTTTGGCCTGCATGACCTGACCTTGGCCGTGGAAGCGGTGAAGCTGTTAGGGATTCCCTGCGGCCTTGTGATCAACCGGGCAGGTATTGGCAATGATGATGTTAAAAACTATGCCCGGGATGAAAACATACCGGTTTTACTTGAAATTCCTTTTGACAAGCAAATTGCTTCGGCCTACTCAAAGGGCGAACTGCTTGTCCAGGCTCTGCCGGCATACAAAGAGAAGTTTAAAGACCTGTACACATCCATTGAAGCAATCGTAAATCGGAAAGGGGAAGCCTGATGAAAGAACTTGTTATTTTAAGCGGTAAAGGCGGAACCGGGAAAACCAGTTTAACAGCAGCATTTGCAAGTCTTGCCGAAAATATGATGCTTTGTGACGCGGACGTAGATGCAGCAGACCTGCACCTTATTATGGACCCGGACATTCAAGAAACCCATGATTTTGCGGGCGGCTATAAGGCGGAAATTATCCCTGACGCCTGCACCGGCTGCGGCCAGTGTATGGAGCTTTGCAGATTTGACGCCGTTAAACCGGTCGAAGGCGCAGGGATATTTTATATTGACGACCTTGACTGTGAAGGTTGCGGGGTTTGCGCAGATTTATGTCCTGAATCGGCCATTAAATTTGAAGAAAACATCTGCGGACAGTGGTTTGCTTCGTCTACCCGGTTTGGGGAGATGATCCATGCCCGCTTAGGCATTGCAGAAGACAACTCAGGCCGGTTGGTGGCCCTGGTCAGAGACGAGGCCAGAAAACGCGTAACTGCGAACCACATTGACCTCCTGCTCACAGATGGCCCTCCGGGTATCGGATGTCCGGTTATTGCCTCCATCGGGCATGCCAATGCAGTCCTCATCGTAACGGAGCCCACGGTTTCAGGCATCCATGACATGGAACGTGTAGGCCAGTTGGCAGCCCATTTTAAAATGCCGGCCATGGTCTGCATCAACAAATACGATTTAAACCCGGATCAGGCCCAGGCCATTGAAGCCATCGCCAAAGAAAAAGACATGGTATTTGTGGGAAAACTGCCCTTTGACCCGGCATTCACAAAAGCCATGGTCCAGGGCAAATCCATCATGGAAACCCATGCTGACAGTCCTGCCGCAGCACAGATTAAACAAATCTGGAACCGGATTATGGAACATCCGGCCATGAAAATGGACAGATTGTGCTGATTATGAAATAAAACGGACAATAATTTTTACTCGATCATCGAGTTTTAAGGTTCAATATACACAAGTAAAGGAGTAACTACAAATTATGGAAAACGGTAGAATTGCAATCCCCTCCAACGGTGAAGGAGGACTTTCGGGTACCCGTGCAGGCCATTTCGGGCATTGTGACGTATTCACCTTTGTGGATGTCAAGGACGGAAACATTGAAACGGTATCCACCATTGCCAACCAGGAGCATGCCCAGGGCGGCTGCATGGTGCCTGTAAACCTTCTGGCCGAGAACCGGGTGAACGCCCTGATCGTGGGCGGCATCGGTATGCGCCCGCTCATGGGCTTCCGCCAGGTGGGTATTGATGTGTATCATGATGACCAGCGCCCGGAAATTGAGCCGGTGGTCATGGACCTGATTGCCGGCAAACTTGAGCAGATCAGGAATGATCAGGTATGTGGTGGCGGCGTCCAATAGTGCCCATCCAGAAACAGCCTTTTTGCCCAATTTCTTCCTTTGCTGAAAATTTTAATCCTTCGGAATATGTTGTATATGCCAGTGGTTAAAATTTTCAGCCGCCTTGAACTTGAACAAAAATGCTTATTTCTGAACAGACACTCACTAACACTTTTTAGGAAAAATCTATGAAAATAGCGATTACATCAACAGGCGAAGACCTTGATGCCCAGGTGGACCCGAGATTCGGCAGAGCGGCCTACATCATTGTGGTGGACACAGACACACTGGATTTTGAGGCCATTGACAACTCTGAAAATAAGAACGCCTTTAAAGGCGCCGGCATTACAGCGGCCTCGTTGGTCTGTGACAAAGGCGCACAGGTATTGATCACAGGATTCTGCGGTCCCAATGCATTCAAAACACTT
>DATFIL010000449.1:0-3178 GCA_035270145.1 Desulfobacter sp.
TTTGTTCTTCGTGTCCTTCGTGCTCTTCGTGGTAAAATACCGAATGTTAAGTTTATGGCAATGAGTAAACTTGCCGGGCAGAATTCAGAATAAAAAAATAAAGCAAAAAGGCTTTTTTAGACACCCCAGGCTTAAACGGCAAATAAGGTCAACTGGCCGCGTCGTGCATCCGCATGCTGGATCGTCACTTGAATCCTGTCCCCTGATTTGAGTTTCAGCCCGGATGCCGGCAGTCTGGATTCAAGCATGAACTCCTTGATAAGAACGTTGTAGTGATCCCTGTATGTATCAAGCACCAGCCCTTCAAAACTTTCCCCTCTTAAATTCTCCAGGTATTTGATCAGCCAGTAGCGTTTACGGGCTGCCTGGATGCGTCCTGTATTGGATACAGCCACGGAAATGGCTGCAAGGATATCGTCAAGCTCTTTGGATGAATAGGGGGTGCCTATACCCAGTATTGCTTTGATTTGGCGTTGGGTAAGCAGGTCATGGTATCGCCTGATGGGGGAGGTTGCCGTAACATAGGCAGATACGCCAAGGCCTGCATGGGGCTCGGCATGGGTGGTAATAACTGCCCGGCTTAATTGTTTGCGCTGGAGGAAATTGGGCATTAATTGCGTTTCAATACCCTTGAAAATACGTTTTTTGGGTTGCGCCTGGGAACGGAAAACCCCTGGCATATCGTTATTTTTTAAAAATTCAGCCATGAGGCTGTTGGCCAGAATCATCATCTCTGAGACCAGCATCCGTGACGGATTCTCCCGGTCTACTTTTGTATAATGGATCTTTTTGTTTTCATCCAACCATATATTGACCTCGGGCAGGGTAATCTGAATGGCCCCGGCCTTGAGACGTTTATCCCGCAGTACGGTTGCCATTTTGTAAAGTGTGGTGATAGGATCATTTTTACCGTTTAGCATATTGGCCTCGGTATAGCTCATCTGCTGGTGTACCTTGATCACCGATGGAACGATTTGATAGTCCTGGACTTCAAAAAAGCGGTTCATCTGTACTAACGTTGAAACCGCTGGCCGCAACTGGCCTTCCTTAAGACTGCACAAATCTTCGGACAGACTGGGGGGAATCATGGGTAATTTGTCGTCGGGCATGTAAATGGACGAGGCGCGCTCCCTGGCGGCCATATCAATGGTCTCCCCTTTACGGATGCAGGCCCCGACATCAATAATATGAATGCCAAGCCGATAACCGTTTTCCGTTGTTTCAAGGCTGATGGCATCGTCATAATCCTGGGTGGATTGGCCGTCAATGGTAATTAAAGGTAAATTTGTCAGATCCTTGCGTTTGGGATCGTCAAATATCAAGGGGGCTGTTTTACACAGTCGGTCAGCTGCCTGGTTTACCTTGGCAGAAAATGAAGTGGGAATCTGCAGGGATACCAGATCCAGGTTTTCATCCACATCCCAGATACCGGCTTTTACAAAAAGTTCAAACAACCGGTCAGGGGAACTTAAACCTGCTTTTTTAATGATCGATTTTGCTATGGCGGCTTTTTCAGCATCATTGCCGAAAATATAATAGTCTTTTAAAATTTGCAGTATTCCAGGATCCGGTTCTTCATTGATATCATCTTGATCCCGTAGCCGGACTAACCAGGCGGCCCCCCTTGCGATCAATGCATTCTTTTGTTCTTCTTTCCTGATCTGCCGTTTTTTTGCCTCTACCTGCGCTTCTGTGAAAGGCAAAAAAATTACTTTATTAAATTTAAAATAGAGGCGATCATTAAAAAAGGCCCGGATAACGGCAGCTTCGTGATCCGGGTTCAATGGCGGATCAAAACAGAATAAGGTCATTGTAGAAATATCAATTTCCTGGGGGTCATCATGGAGAATTTCCCATAATCCTTTGATATCTATAGACTCTGATAGTTTTCTGCGGGTTTCAGTTACCTGCTTGAGATGAGAGACCAGGGCTGTTTTGGAAAGTCCTGTATCCAATACGGTTTCGGAAACATGCGCCAAACGTTTTTCGGAAAAGCTAACTTCCCGGCTGTTTTCATTTAGCAGCCGAATTTTTCCTTTTGCTTGACTTAAAATAACCGCAGATATAATTTTTTGCTGGTCTATATACTCAACAATGTTGCCAATATTCATGCAGGGGACAATATCAGGAAGGTGTATTAAAGTCAAATCCGGCAAACCAACACATTACCTTGAATACCCCTTGTTTTTCAAGTAAGATAGCTATTATGCCAAAGAAAAATACCAGGAAAAATAAACAAAAATTAAAGCGTAAAAATGGTCTGCCCAAGTTGGCATCGGATAACGACTTTTTAGATGCATTTTTAATGGATGGCCAAGAGGCTGTGAAAGAGAAACAGAAAGATTTAAAAATGCCTGTTGAACCCAGGCCAAATTTGAATAAACACGGCCTTCCTTTTCTGGATGATTATGAAACCTGGATGAATAAAAATATTGATTCCCATATCCCATTTGATGATAAGACCCCAGAACAGGGGCCGGAAGCGTCTGAACCGGAAGAGGTGTTTTCAACCCTGCTGGAAGCTTCACTGAAACAAAACCGTTCCCCCCGCCATGCGCCTAAGCCCATGCCCTTGAAACGAAGGCTCAAGCGCTATCCGCCCCCTGAAGCAGATCTTGACCTCCACGGGTTCACAGCCATCGGTGCCCAGATCAAAGCTCGAACTTTTATTTCAAGTGCCCATGTCCAGGGCTTTTTTACCCTGCGCATTATTGTGGGCAAGGGGCTTCACTCCGAGGATGGACCTGTGCTGCCCCATGTGGTGGAGGACTTGCTAAAGGAGATGAAAAAGGAGAGCATCGTCCTATCCTACAAATGGGAGGGCGGAAAAAGATCAAAATTTGGTGCGTTGCTGGTTTATCTTAAACGGTTTACTGATTAAGCTGGTACTTTTTTACCGCCCTGTTGTGGTCTTTCAGATTGGTGGAAAATTTATGCGTGCTATCATTCTTTGATACAAAGTACAGATAGTCTGTTTGGGCAGGATATAAGGCCGCTTTTAGGGATTGGGCACCTGGATTGGCAATGGGACCGGCCGGAAGTCCGTCTATCTTATAGGTGTTATACGGTGTGACACGCCTTAAATGTTTATATCGAATTCTTCCGTAATAATCAGAAACCCCGTAAATTACTGTGGGGTCACTTTCAAGCCGCATATGGCGTTTTAGCCGGTTGTGGA
>DATFIL010000450.1:0-4475 GCA_035270145.1 Desulfobacter sp.
AACTTATCCAGGCCCGCAAACTGGAGTCCATCGGCACCCTGGCAGGCGGCATTGCCCATAATTTTAACAATATTCTGGGAATTATCCTGGGAAACGCTCAACTGGCAATGCTGGACCTACCTGAAGAGCATCCAAGCCAGGCACGCATCAATGATATTCAGGCCGCCTGCCTCAGGGCCAAGGAAGTTGTGCTGCAACTACTTAATTTCAGCCGCCAGACAGAACAGGAAAAACTGCCTTTAAATCCGGTCCAATTAGTGACCGATACGGTCCGGCTTTTAAGGGCATCCCTGCCCTCGTCCATTGAAATCCTGTGTCAGAACAATGACCCCATAAAAAAAATCAATGCCAATTCCACACAGATCCAGCAGGTCATTATCAATCTGTGCAACAATGCCGCCCAGGCCATGGCGCCCGACGGCGGTACCTTGACCATACGTCTGGAAATGGCGGACACCCATAATTTAAAAATACCTGAGCGAAAGGCGTTTTCTGCAGCCGAGGCTGTCCGGCTCACCATTAAAGACACCGGCACAGGCATTGATCCGGCCATACAGGACAGAATTTTTGATCCCTACTTCACCACCAAGGCGTTCGGTAAGGGATCAGGCATGGGGCTGGCCATTGTTCATGGTATTGTTCATAACCATGGCGGCGTTATATCCGTTAAAAGTAAAATGGGAGGCGGCGCTGTGTTCAGTGTTCTGTTGCCGGCAAGCCCAGACAGTCCGGACAGTTGATGTGCAGATTGGGGCTCAATCCTATACTGTAGGTACCGGTACCGCAGGATTGACAGGCAACCGGGTCCATATCCTTGGTCACAGGATTGTAGGTCAGGGTAAAATCCGTATTGGTGCGGCCGGATATGAGCCGGGCAAACACCGTCACGCAGGCTGATGTCAGGTACAGGGCTGCTGCCGGTTTAAAATCAATACGGATGCCGTACTTATTGAGCAGATCTTTTTTCTTGGCGGCAAGTTCAGCGGGAATCATGGCGATTTTTTCTTCCCGGTCCCGGATCAGATCCTGGGAAAGCCCACTCCTGTTGAGATTTTGCCGCATCTCCTTTTCAAGTGCCTGGTAATATGCGTCAAGACTTGCCGTATCCCTTTGAAATCGCCGGTTCATGCTGTCTATAAATGAGGCCAACCGGTCTTTCACCAGGTCTTGCCCATATCGAGAGACAACCGTCCGGATGCCTTCAATTTGCTTTTCAGTTAACCCTTTGGCATTTTTAACGTTGAATTCCTTTTGAACGTGGGAAAGATTTTCGGACATGTCCGGGATGACCACACCCGTATCCAAATTGATACAGATCTCCACAAGACCTTGTTTTATTTCATCACTTTGAGCGGTATAGCGACAGGTCAGTATAAGATACCGGGTTCTTGACTCGCCGGTCTTCATCACCCGGATCTTGGACTTGTGGAATTGAAACCGATCTTCGATCAGCCGGTCAAACCCCTGGGTTTTGATATAATTAAATTTCAATTCAGCCCGGGCAAAGGGTGCGGATTGACCTGCCAGAGTGAGCATTCGGTCAAGCAACGGGGTATGCAGTTGCACGGCATGAACCGTTGACTGCCCCTCCGCCACAACCGCTTCAGGCCCGATCCGGAAGAATTCATCCATGCCAAGGCTTTGAGCCGCCTCTTCGGGCAGCAGGACATCACGGATCAGGCCCTGATCTTCCACCACCCCACCCCGGGATTTAAAAAACCGGCAGGCAAAATCCATGGCATCAATCTGTTCATGTCTATCAGAGTTCATACGTATCTCCAAAAAGCTTGCCGTCCAGTTCCTTTGTTTTCACATATCCTGTTTTGGCCCGTTTCAGTTTTGTACCCAGTTTGGCAAAAGATTGCTCCCGCTCTTCAGGATTTTGGGAATCCACCCAGATATCGTAAACGATATCCGAGAACTCCTTTTCCCCCCGGACCCGGCCCAGGATCATGTCAATTTCTCCGATGACCATTTCAAACATATTGATTTTCCGGTCCAAAATATCCAGGATGTAATCCTCAATGGAACCTTGTGCGCAAAAATTATAAATCTGCACTTCTTTTTCCTGGCCGATGCGATGGATACGGCCGATACGTTGTTCAATTTTCATGGGATTCCAGGGCAGATCGTAATTGAGCATCCGGGAGCAAAACTGGATATTGCGCCCTTCCCCGCCGATTTCCGTGGTGACCAGCACCTGGATATTATCCTTAAATGCCTGGATGGCCGCATCCTTTTTCTCATTGGGCAGGCCGCCGTGGAAAAGAACAAATGAGACATCATTTCTCCCAAGAAAGTCAGCCAGATGGTCCAGGGTCGCCGTATATTTTACAAAAATAATGACCTTTTCACTGTCCGCTTTGATCAACTTGAGCAACGCCATGTTCTTGGGGGTATCCACCGTTGTCCGGCACAGATTTCGAATCGCTTTGATCTCTTTTTCAATCTCCGGCAGCCATGAACCGCTGTCAAGCATCCGCTCCAGGGTGGCTTCCACTGCCTTGGGGGATGATCCGGCCTGGGCCAGCAGATTTTTAATCATCAGTTTGGCCCGCCCTTTTTTCTGCTCGTTGAGCAGATGTAAAAGGACCTGAAGCCGTTCATAAAAAGCCATCTCATCTTTTGTGGGCGCAATGCGGATGGTGGTCGCAAACCTGGGCGGAATATGAATCCCTGCCAGGGCCCGGGTATTTCGAATCATCACCTGGCCTAACAGGTGTTTGAGCATTTCTCTGTTCTGGGGGTCTGTGGGATCTCCGCGCTTCATGAACCGCTCCCTGAAGGCAGTGGCCGTCTCAAGCTGCCCCGGCTTGAGCAGGGTGATCAGGTTGTACAGTTCCATGAGGTTGTTTTCCACGGGCGTGGCCGTAAGTAAAAGGATAAATTTTTTCTTCAGGGCATTGACCAGCTTGAAATTCAACGTGGATTTATTTTTTAAATGATGGGCCTCATCAACAATCACCATGTCATACTCCCGGCTGGTGATCAGATCCCAGTTTTTCTTTGACTTGGCCTGGTTGATCGATGCCACCACAATCTGTTGTCCCCAGAAATCATTGTCCCCGGATTTAAATTCCGGACTGTCGGTTGACGGCACCTTGAGGTTGAATTTGGATGCCATTTCCGTCTGCCACTGGGAGACCAGAGGGGTCGGTGTCAGAATCAGCGCGGTCTTTACCATGCCCCGGCGCAAATATTCCGACAGGATGATCAACGCCTCAATGGTTTTGCCCAACCCCACCTCATCGGAGAGCAGTGCCCGCCCCCTGAATTGCTTGAGCACCTTTTTGGCGGTTTCTTCCTGGTACCAGAACGATTTTATTTCCGTAAGTCCCGGCAGGCAGATCAGGGTTTCAAAGGATTCCGCAAAGCGGATTTCATGACTCATAAGCGCCAGGTCATACAAATTCGGTCCGGCGGTTTCAGTTCCGGCCAGGGCTTTGACAAAGGCTGCTTTGTCAATGTTCACGGTCACAGGGACCGATGCCGGTTTTTCAGGCGCTTTCTCCTTAACAGGCTCAACCGTTGATGGTTCGGGTGTTGGGGGCGGCGGGTCTGCCATATCCGCCGGGTCTTTGGCGTCGGCCTCAGCCAAGCCTTCCTGCCGGCTATGAAATTCGTCCATCTGCCGGATGGTTTTCTCACGCCCCCGGATTTGGGTAATTCTTTCTTTACAATAGGCGATGATATTTTTGATGTCGGACTTTTTTTGGCGCTTATCGTCAAGCTTAAGCTGTGTAAAATTTTGGAGCAAGGCTTCAGCGGTTTTCAGGCAAAGCTCGTATTTTCCCATATTTACCAGAAGAATGACCCGGTTATAACGCATAATATCTGTTATTTTTCCAATTTTCTCAAGGCCGTCCAGGGCATCCAGCTTCACCTGCGAGTCGTCAGCCAACTCACCGATCTGCCCCATAAAGCGAAGAACCTCCTCTTCTATGGGAAGGTACTTGACTGCTTTTTTTATGAACTTAAGCGCCTGGGAAAAATTTTTGGTGTCATGATAATAATGCGCTTCTTTATAGTAAAACCAGCCTTTATCAGCAGCTACTTGCCCGGCCTTGGTCCGCTTGACCTGCACCTGCTTTTGTTTGCATTTCTGTTTGCGCTTTTCCGCTTTTGATTTTGCCAACAATCCTCCCTGATTTTTTATCCAAAGGAAAAAATGCCATCTATATCTAAAATAAGGCCCACCTTTCCGTCGGCCATGATCGCACCGCCGACGTTAGCTTGAATATTGTCCATATTGTGGCTCAGGCTTTTAATTATGTCAAACTGACACTCGATCATCAAGTGACAGATAGAATATTTGGACCTGCTTCTTTTAATTAATATGGATAACCCCCCGAATTTGCCGGGGAGACCTCTCAGAGTTTGACATTTGCGGAGACAGTTATCATAACATAAATTTTATCGGAACATTGAAATGGACCGACTTTCCCTGTAAAATAAGTATCTTTACACTCGATCAT
>DATFIL010000451.1:0-4710 GCA_035270145.1 Desulfobacter sp.
GGAAAGATGAGACCACGCAAATCACCGATGATTTTCTGAAAGCCTATGATCGAAGACGCAAATCATCTGAAACAAAGCCAGACACTTCCGGCAATGGGGAATTCGCTGTATTTGAAGATGTCGCCAGCTATAATCCGCTTTCGGAATCTGTCTGGCCGTTACCTGCTGTATGTCCAAACAGCGCTCAGCAGGAAGCACTGATAAATCTTACAGAATTCAGGGGCCAGGGTGTGAGAAAGGCTGCTGTAATTGCGGCTACAGGCGTTGGCAAAACTTACCTGGCTGCCTTTGATTTCAAGAATAGCGGATGCCGCACCATGCTTTACGTTGCCCACCGGGAGGATATCCTGATCAAATCCCGGGAGACATTTCGCAGGGTGCTGGGAACCCCGGATTTCGGGGATATCCTTGGCCGTGGCCGGAGGGCATCTGAAGACGGTGAGGGTGTCTTTGCCATGATTCAGACCTTGAGCCGGAGTAACCATCTTGACGATTTTCTGCCCGGGGATTTTGACTACATTGTCATTGATGAGTTCCACCATGCCGCCTCGGACAGCTATCGGCGGATACTGGACTATTTCCGCCCCAGGTTTCTGCTGGGGCTGACCGCAACGCCGGAGCGGATGGATGGTCGAAACGTGCTGGCTTACTGCGATTATAACATTGCCTATGAAGTCCGGGTGCTGGATGCCGTTGATCGGGGATATTTGGTGCCGTTTCAGTATTATGCCATTTATGACAAAACCGATTACAGCCAACTGACTTGGCGGGGCAGCTGGTATGATGAAAAGGAATTGGACCGGGTTCTTGAAAACGATACCCGTACCCGGATAATTGTACGGAATCTGAAACGGTATCTGCCGTCTTCAGGGAAAATCAAGGCCCTTGCATTCTGTTCATCGGTGAGCCATGCCCGGTATACCGCAGACCGCATGACCCAGGATTATAATCTTCCGGCCATCGCCCTGTGGGGAGAATCCGGAGACGATAGCCGTCATGAGGCCGTTGAAAGGCTTCAGAATGAATCAGATCCCCTTAATGTAATTTGCACTGTGGATATTTTCAATGAGGGCACCGATATACCAGCCTTAAGTCATGTTCTGTTGCTACGTCCCACCCAGTCGTTCACAGTTTTCCTCCAGCAGATGGGCCGGGGTCTAAGAAAGGCGGATGGTAAGGACTTTCTTGTGGTGCTGGATTTTGTTGGCAATTTTAAAAAGGCCCATGTGGCCCCGCTGGCCTTGTCCGGCTATACATCGCTGGATCAGTTCACAACTTCCCCTGGTACCTCACCGGAAAAAAAACTGGAAACCTGTCTGCCCAAAGGGTGTTTTTTAAGCTCGGATACTCGGGTCCGACGGATCTGGGACGCTGAAATTAAAAAAATTGTAAACAACGGCATGACTGCAGCCGACCGTCTGAAAATAGCGTACCAAGAAATCAAGGAGGACTTGGGCAAAGATACGCCACTGGATCTCATGGATCTGATGGACAATGCCCTGGATATAGATCCCTGCCAGTTCCTGGCGCCCAAACCCTTCGGGTCCTGGCTCAGGGCAAAAGATTACTGTGAAGACGGTAACATCCCGGATCGGGAAAAATCATATATGGATACCCCGGGAGAATACTTGCTCAGGCATATTGAAGCAGGGCTCAAACCCACCAAATCCTATAAAATGGTGACACTCCTTTCCCTGCTCCAACTTGGCGGTACATCCTGGGCGGTGGATGATATTGCGAAAAAATTTCTCTCCCATTACCTGGAGCACCCGGATCAGATGTCTGACTGGGATGCTCTGGCAAGACATCCAATACCGGCAGATTTCCCTTTGTATAGAGTGAGGACCCATTTGAAAAATATGCCCCTGGAAAAGATGAGCAATGCAGACACGGACTGTTTTGTGTTGGTCAAAAAAAACAATCAATTCAGATTGAAACCGGAATACGGAACATTTTGGAACGATCCTTTTTTCATGCACCTTGTTAAAGACAGGGTCGATTTTGTCCTATCCAGATATTTTAAACGGGAACGACTCAATCAGCTTCTGAAAATTGATCCGGCGACATTTACCAACGGTGTTGTCTTGAATAGAAAGTTTGCTGAAACATTCCTTCAGAACATGCCCCTATACCCGGGCAAAAAACGGAGCGTAACGGTTATGATAGGAGAGACATCCCTCAATGCATCGCTGTTACTGCGCAAAGCGGAAGGTGATTATT
The DNA here is from genome assembly GCA_035270145.1 of Desulfobacter sp. Taxonomy (GTDB): domain Bacteria; phylum Desulfobacterota; class Desulfobacteria; order Desulfobacterales; family Desulfobacteraceae; genus Desulfobacter. Next base: position 2,221 of record DATFIL010000451.1, read on the forward strand.
ATTTGTTTTGTTCAGGGAAAAGCAGTCTGCATGAACAGATTTGGGCTCACTTGGCAGTACCTCAGGACAAGGAAAAAGCAACCTGCCGTCTGACAGCCGATAAAAATAGACTGAGAATAAAAATGATGAAATAGAATTGATGAAAATACAATAAAAATAACGAGGAGACGATGAACTTAATTATCCATCAATGTCCGATTTGCGGCGGCAAAAAAAGGCATGGGACTACGACTTTCACTGTAGATCTGGAGTCAACTTTGGTCGTTATTAAAAAAGTTCCGGCGACCATTTGCGCCCTGTGTGGTCATGAGTGGCTGTCCGATGATACGGCAGCCGCCATTGAACATATTGTTCAAAAGGCAAAAAAAGAATATCGAATGATTGAGGTGATTCAGTATAGGGAAATTGCATAAATTCCCCCTGGCATCCCATTTCACAGAATTGCATCTGTCTGATTGTTGATTGTCATTTGTTATAATTGGCGGCTGTTTCAGAATCAGCTACTCCCCCAGCCTAAGGCTTTTCCGCCAAACAGTTCATCCAGACAATCCCGCCCCTTCCCAGACCATCCTCGGAAATCATGGTGCGGACAATCTGCAGGTTGGATTTCAGGCATAACGTTTTCCACTCATTTGATGATAGTGCTGTGAATCGCCGGCCTTTAGAATCAAACTCGTTTGTGATGATATCGTCCCGCCGGGCCGGGACTGAAAATGCAAACCGGCCCTTGGCTGCCAGAAGAGACGTAACGGCAGATATTGTGGTTTTGATTTGCGGTACGGATAGGTGCATCAGAACAGCAACGGCATATATGCCGTCAAAGATCCCTAACGCATTTGACAGCCCATCCGGCAGTTTCAAGTGAAGCACATGTCCCGCAAGTTCGGGGTGGTGTCGTTTTGTCTGTTCGACCATTGATGCGGCGCCATCGGTCGCCAGCACTTTAAACCCCTGACTGACCATAAAGGCGGCATCCCTGCCGGAGCCGCAACCAAGCTCCAGAAGCCTGCCGCCTGGTTTCAGGCTGGATGAAAGAAAATCATGCAGGTGTGTGACATCCGCAAATTCATATCTTTCAGCCACTTCCAAGGAATGTTGACTGTAATAATTTAACGTTGAAGGACTCATGGTTGATATTTTGTGGATAGGTCCAAGTGGCCGGGGTTGAAAGTCAGCCGACAAAGTTGACGCCGATACCGGTGTGGGTGATCCGGACGATTCTGCCCTTCCGTCGCTGGGGGCCTGTTTCATTGCTTTGAAAGGTCATCACAATCACATCGTTTTTTTTGTATTTTTCCGGTGTCTTGGAATGGATGAAAATGCCGGAGTAACTCAGATCCCGGGCTTGTTCTTTATACAGGGCGCCTTTGTTTATAAAGTCTACAAAACCATGAAATTCATTTCTGGGGTGCCTGCGGCGTTCCATCCCTTTCAAATCTTCCGGCCGGGGAGGCTTTGGCTCGGCGGTTGTCATGGTTTCCAGGCAAGCATCTTCGTCTACGCTGTCATCACACTTGATGACATAGATATTTGTTGCGGTGGCATTGTCTGAAGCCAGTTTAAACCGTCTGTAAAGCTTAAGGAGCTGGACGCATAAAAATCCCGAGATCAAAAGGATTATGAGGGTAAATATAATGTTTAATGGTGTCATCTGTGCTTCCTGAAACGAACGTGCAAACATAGAATTGAAACATATAATGTGCATCTCTGTTTTGTACAGAAATTCTTTCCCGCTAAAAAATCATTTATAGGTGGAAATTACAAGACTAAATATGGGAACCATAAATCTATTCTGGTAAAGAAACAATTTTTCTAATACTTTGTGCGTATGATAAAATCATAAATTGACATCGTTACTGGTATTGAAAGTAGGCAAAAAAACATACTGGATACAAGTAGTTGGTTAACTAATGGCCTGTTTCCACCAACACGATCCATTACAATAGGTAATGCGGTTAATGGAGGAACAGCCGAAAGAATTACTATTAGTAAGGATATATCTTTAGGTATCTGAACATACCAAATAAATATAAGGGCCACTGCCGGGAAAATAATATTTTTAATAAAGATGAATTTTAAGATTTCTAATATGTCAATTTTTCCTTTCTCTTGGAAATCAATATATACAATTCCTCCTAATACGATTGTTAATAGGGGAATTGCCATATTGCCAATAAACCCTAGACCGCCAATAAGAAAATCAGGAATAAAGGTATGAACATTTATCACTTTAATTATTACGGCCAACGTTAACGCTATCAAGACAGGATGAAATACTTTTTTCCAGTCGATTTTTTGATTCTTTTTAGAATAAAATAAGGAATAGGTATTAAAAAATAGAGCAGGAAAAAAGACGGTGAATAAAAATAAATTTACCAGATGTTTTGAATTGTCTCCGTACAGTTCTGAGATAAGTATTATAGGGATGAACATTGCGTTTTGGAAAAAAAGTGATATGAAGAACTCTTTCTTACTCTCTTTTTTTGAAAT
>DATFIL010000452.1:0-6431 GCA_035270145.1 Desulfobacter sp.
TTGATGATCGAGTGTTATAGATAAAAGTGGTCAGCTATTTCACGGTGACATTTGCAGCAGACGGCCCTTTGGGGCCCTGCTCAATGTCAAATGTGACCTGGTCGCCTTCGTTCAGGGTCTTAAAACCTTGTGCGTTAATGCCTGAATGATGAACAAAAACATCTTTTCCACCATCTTCTACTTCGATAAATCCAAAACCCTTAGTTTCGCTGAACCACTTTACTGTACCGTTTGCCATGTTGGCGGTCTCCTAAATAAAAAAAATAAAAATTTGCTTCTAACTTTGGGGGCAATCACAGAAAATATATGAGATATACACCTTAAGGAAGGAACATATGCATATACAAAACATGCATTCTTTGCATCATACCGGAAAAATGAAGAATGTCAAGCACATTGTAGCAGCAATTCCAAATTTATTCTCTCACAAAGGCTCAAACTTGATCATCGAGTCTCACAAAGCCTCAAAGGATCACAAAGTCGAATAAAACACTTTGTGTTTTGGTGTCTTCTTTTTTGTTCATGTCGGTTTATTGTGAGTCAAATAGCCTGGCGGTAAATGTTTAAACAGGCGATTTTGATTACCGTTCTCATCAATATAGGTACCTGTGTCACCTTGCTGGGCAGCATCAATATCAGCAACCGGCAGCCGGACAACCTGAACAGTGAAAAGATCCTTGCCTTCATGGCGATACAGGGTCCTGCGGAATGGTTCATAGTAGGGTGTTACGGCAACGGAGCCACCATAAAAACCTGTGTTGCAGATCACCACGTTGCAGAAAATGGTCTTTGATAGGGAATCGGCCAGGTGATAAAAGGATTCAATGTCACGATTATAGGCCAGGACAAAAAGGTGGTGAATCTTCCCCCGGTAAACCATATACCGTTCCACGTCCATAAAGTCATAGCAGATGCACACACCGATGCGACCGAACCGACCTGCGTCAAACAGCCAGATGGTATGGTCGGCTTTGAACGTAAAATCTGAATGCCCGATACCGGTTTTTTCGGCAGGGGCAATATAGGTTTTCCCGAAGTAAAAAGTACTGCATTGTTCACTGGTCTGTTTTTCCGGCCACCTCTGGGGAACGATGACCAGGGCTTGATTTCCGACGATGCTGTTTCCATGATCCAGGGTATAATCCATACCGGCGATTACAATAGAACCGATGTCTCTGCACAACGCCAGTAAGCGGCTTCGAAAGCAAAGCGGCACAGCCAGTTCGGGAAGAATGATAAATTGCGGCGGCACATCCATTTCAGAGAGAATATGGAATCCCTGCCTGATTTCCCGCCAGGCATGGTCAGACTCAGCTGCCGTCATTTTGGGATAATCCTGCCATGCGATCTGGGCATTGGTGGTTGTTTGAACCAGGCCGATCTGCAGATAATCAGTCGGTGATTTTTTCGTTTCGGTCATGTCATTCTCCAATATCCGTTGTCCAGTCCGGTCGTGTAAAATGCGCCAGTTGAACGGGTACAAGCTGCCTTGGAATACGATGCTGAAGGGTCAGCTGATATTTTTCCAACACCTGCCTGGCTTTTCGGACATAGGATTGGAACATGTTTAAATTCATTATTTGCGGCGGATCAAGTGCCGTATCATCATCATATCCTGCCGACAGGGAAGGCCCTGTCAGGGCTGTTTCCAGTTGACGGGGGAGCAGGCAGGCCTCCAGGATTGCGTGTGTCCAGGATGAAAACGGGGTGTTCCGCATTCCGGCTCGTACCAGAGGAAAATACTGCCATTCATGCCCTCGTACATTCCAGGCTGCCGGCCAGTCAAATGAATGGGTTACCAGTCCCAGCAGCAACAGGCCAAAGCCACGAATCATGGCAATTTCAGGTGTGGCCTTTGCAATCTCTGACAGATCAAATCTGTACCGATAGTCGTTAACCCGGTCTGATCGCCCCAATCTCAGCAGAAACGGTTCTTCACGTATCTGGTCCCGCCAGTAGTCCCAGGTCAACACGGTTTTCCTTTCTCTTGTCCATTTTTCTGGAACAAGAATATTTAAAGGATGCAGGGGATAGTCATCGTTTCCATCGCCCTGACCAAACGTTTTCACTTTTTCCGCGATTTGATCGGCAAGTTCAAGGGCCGTCCATTCGGTGACCCGTGGGTCATAAAGGTTTTCCTTGTATTTCTGACGGCTCCAGAAAGCCCATTTTTCAAGGGTTATCCACGAGTCATCACGGTTTTTCCCCATGACCCTGAGTATCGTTTCTTCATTTGGGGTGATTGCTGGACCGCGTTTGTATTTATACTGAACCGGATCAGTCCCCTCAAGTAGATCATACAACCATCCGGTACGGTCTTTTTTTGTGAAGGCGTCTTTCGCCAGGCAGGCCTCAATTATTGTTTCTGTTTTGACTTTTCGCGTTACATTATGGGGGTAGCGAAACAACAGGGGGCACGTGCAGGGCTCATCAATCCTCAATTTACTGACCGCAGCTTTCCATATTGGCCCTGGGCCCGATCCCATGGGAGCATTGAGCCTGGTTTCGGCCCACCATGCCCATACCGAAAGAGGAACGGAGGTCTGTGCAGCCCATTTTTTCGGTGACGCGGACCAGTCAATGGCTTCGCACTTTGCCGCAAGACGCTGCATTAACCGAAAATCACTGTCCGTGATTAATTCGTTTTCCGCCTCCTGAAGATACAAGAGCGCACTACCAAACCCGCACTGCATCAAGTTAAGGGCATTTTGTTCATACAATGTGGGCGCTACATCTTCCGGCAGGGTGACCGGTTGCCTTAACAGTGTTTGTAAATACGCATATGCGGCTTGACGCCGGTAAATCAAATGATCTTTTTTCGACATATTGACAGCACACTGAACCGCCTGATTGGCCATAAGGCGACAGATCAGCGCCCTTATATGACCTGCGCCTGCGGGGTCGCGTCGCGATAATTGCTCAAGTTCATTATGAATTAATGTCAGGTCGGTATGTCCGGAAAACCGGCAGTATTCCAGCAGATAAACCCAGAGGTTAAGTTTCTCCTGGTGATTGCGAAGCGCTCTCAACAGCATCAAAAAGATCTGCATCTGACGTTTGCGTTGCTTTCGGGTATTTGCAGACGAGAGCTGTTGATGTTCCTTTTCAAGACGTTTAATTCTCTCCTGTAACTGCTGAAGGCTTTTATGTGTTGCAACGGCTTCATCTGTGTCTTTGCGAAGTTCCTGTAAACGCTTGCAAAGAGAGGTTTCTTGTTTTTTTGTTTTAAAAAGCCGACGTTCAATCGGGCACAGATTGGCCTGGTTTCCTAAAACTTCCTGGGGCACAGACCAGGCAAGTTTTCGGGCGATGCTGTCGATCTGGAAATAATAACTGTCGGCAATGCCTGATGTCCGACCAAGCAGCAGGTTTTCCATTTTGTCAATGTACAACGCTTTTTCCCGTTGCTCCAAAAGATCAAAATTCAGATCCTTTATACTTGTCAGCATCCTCAGGGTCCTGGTTATCACGGGAAGCGGATTGGTATTGTCCAGGAGCGCATCTTGGGTCGCCTGTTGTCTGGATTTTTCATCTGGTATTCCAGGTTGAATCGTCTGTTTTTGATATTCAAAAAGGGACTGTGGCTCAATGGATTTCCAATCCGGTGTGGTCCCGCAGCCATGATCATCTAAGAGCGCCTGGTATTCTTTTATCCAGTTAACCAGACTTGAAAAATCCCGGGAAAGAAAACAATGGTCAACACCAAAGCGAAAGTGAGCAATGGTCTTTTCACGGATATCCGGTGCCGGAACTGATCCGGGAGCAATAAGACGCTTTGTTATCGCCTGCTCCACCGTCATAAGCGCAACATTTTGCAGGAAATCGGAAACCGCCAGGCCCGCAGGAATGGTGGTCAGTGCGCCTTTTTCTGTGCCGGAGCCGTCGCCTGCAGGCGGATTGCTTTTCCAGTATTGCCGGTCAATTTTGAACTGTAAAAGCTGGGCGGCAAGTTGATGAATTTGGGGTTGAAATTCAGTTGAATAGGCAGAAAGATTATCTGCAACAGCTGTGAGATTTCCTCTTGAAATACAGGTTTCAAACGAGAGCTGAGCCATGTAAATTTTGTTGTTCTTTCCTGGCGGCCGGTAATGTGCCTGCAGGTAGGGCAGTCGCTGACTGTCGCTAACATAATGCTCCCGTTCAAACACGCTACGTTCAGGCGCTTCAAGATCTTCAGGGACTAACAATCCGGCCATTGCTCTATCTGTAAGAAAAATATGGCGCTGATACAGGGACCAGGCTGCCAGGGAATTGCGATAGAGGCGCCCACTGGAATGTCTGTAACCGCCGTTTCTGGTGATCACCGTGCCGTTTTTTCGCTCATCCCAGGTGGCTCTATGGAGACGACCGCCATAGCTCCAGGGCGGCATCTGAGCGTCCAGGCCCGGGCCGATAACGTTTAAAAAGGCGATCCAGGCCACCTGATCGCGAACCGAAATGTCATAAATGAGCCCTGCCTGCGCATTATTTCTGCCGGCATGGGACGGCAGTGGAAGGGGGCGAATCGGTTCGGTCCGGTAGGTTAATCGTTTGAATTGACGGGCGATTGCATCTAATTCTGCCTGCAGGTTCGCTTCAAAACAGGATAGTCGGTAATCGTCAATCCACGTATGGACGGACTGCATATAGCGTTGATATTTCAACCATGCCCAGTACAGATTCTGGGGACTGGTTAATAAGGTTTCCAGTGAACAGCCGGCATTTGATGTCGTCATGAAATTACCTCATTTTTCATACGCCTTGAATCCGGATGACCGCAATGCCGTTTTTTTCCTTCCGTCCTGCCGGATGATCAGACATTCGGTGTTTTCAAGACTGTTAATAAGCGCCAGGGCCTGTTGGGTATCCATGACCATAAGTGCCGTGGCAAGACCATCGGCCAAGGTGCAGGTATCGGAAATAACCGATGTTGACACCACCGCGTTTTCAACCGGATAACCGGTCTTCGGGCTGATAATGTGGGCGTAGATCTGCCCGTTTTTTTCGAAATAGTTTCTGTAATTACCACTGGTGGCAATGGCTTTTTTATCCAGGCGTATTTTTTTGTACAGACCTGAATGCAAAAACCCTTTTTCGGGGTTTGTTATGCCCACGGTCCACGTCTTGCGATGCTTGTTTTTTCCTGCGCCGGCCAACTCTCCGCCGATTTCCACAAGATAGTTCTCAATGCCGCCTTCCCTGATCAGGCGGGCAATTTCATCCACGCCATACCCTTTGGCTATGGCGCCTAAATCCAGTGTTATGCCGGGCACGGTCTTGGTCAGCACATGATCCCCGATTTTAAGTTTGTCAAAACCAATACGTTTAAGTGCTGTTTTGATCTGATCTGGCTTAGGTGGCGTATCCCGCCGTCCCTTTGTACCGAATCCCCACAGATCCACCAGGGGTTTGACCGTGCCGTCCCAGGCGCCTGCGGTCAGATTGTGCAGGTTTCTGCATTGCTCAAGAACCTGATAAAAATCTGCGGAAACCCTGAAAGTTTGGCCTGTTGGCGCGGCATTGAACCGGGACAGTTCACTGTCTTTCTGGTACATGGACAAACGGGCATTTATTTGTTTTAAGCGCAGATTAATTTTTTCCTGCCATAAGCTTTTGGACAGCGGTTTGGCAGAAACCAGTTTAACGGCATAGGTGGTACCCATTGTCTGGCCGCTAAACACATACGTCTGGGTTGCCAAAGAGTGGGCAGGCAAAAGCAGGGTGGTTCCGACAAACAGCATTAGTGCAAAAATAAACGTTTTAATATGCTTGCTTTGAGGCATGGATATTTTTCTCCTGGTAATAATTCTAAAATACCGGATTAAGTGTTTTTAAAAGCCTTGAACCGGCAATCACCGACCGGACTTCCCGTTTGAACGCCGTGTGCCGGTTGTACTTTTGTTTGCAAAATTCATGGAACAGATTTTGAGCGGTTTCAGTCTCGCCTTTTGCAGTAAAGACTTCAGCAAGGCTTCCCAGCACCATTGCCGCTCTGTCATAGGCTCCCCTGTGGGTATTGGAAACAATATCATCCACCCGTTTCCTTCCGATTTCCTCTGCCCATTTAAAATCTTGTCCTGTATGGTATTCAGATAGGTTTGCGGCCTTGAGTCCGTTTAAAATTTCGTTATAAAAGAAAAGAGGGGGATTTTTTTCATCTGCAACGGCAAACCGGTGAGAATACGCGTACCGGTGATCAAGGCCGCGGTTCAGCACCTGCTTTATGGCACCTGCGCCGGTCTCATACCCTGAGGCCGCCGCAGCAACACAGCCGAATACCAACCCGACATTGAGCCCGTAAGACCAGCCAAGACTCCTGGAAGCCTTTACCATCTCCACGGCAGCTTTGAGATCCCCGTTCATGAGCAGTGCTTTCATGTAAAGATTTTTTTCATCATCACTGATTTTCTTTTTTTGGGAGTAAAAATCAAGGATCCGGGCTAGCCCGTTTT
>DATFIL010000453.1:0-3582 GCA_035270145.1 Desulfobacter sp.
AATCGGCCGGAATAAATCCGGCCGGTTTTTATATCTTTTTATTTTTAATGGCATTTGCTATTTATTGCTGCACAGTCTGTGGATGGTCTGGGCATGCCATTCGCCACGGCCGGAAAAGGTAGGCTGTCCAAGATCTATGAGATGCTTGGCAACCTGATCATAGGTGGCACCTTCTTCCCGCATGGCGTTGATGATATCCATGATTTCCTCTCTGGACATCAGTTCCACGGTTTCCCCAGATGATGATTCTGCCGGGGAAGGTGGTGCAACAATTTTTCTGCGTTTCTTCACAATATTCGTGTCTTGATTGGCGTTTTGAACTGTTGCGTTACGGCGTTCTTCCTCGGCCATCTCCGCTTTAAGCAGATCTTCCACAGTGCCGTCAATGTCTTCTTCATCCGGCGCCTGGGACGATACATAATGATGCTCAAACGTCGGGGCGATATCCGTATCCTGGTCCTGGGAAAGATTCAGGCGGTCCATAATGATCTCAATGGCGTCAGCCTGGCGCTGGAGAAGATCCGCAGTTCTTTCCTGAATCGTAATCATATACTCCTGATTTTTAATCAAAATATCAACCTGAGTGCCTAAATTATCCAGGATATCCGCTAGAAGAACGGTATTGGGATCTTCAGGTAGCTGGTTGCCGGGTGTCTGGGGCATTCCTGAGGGCATGGGGCGTTTCATTTGCGGAGCTCTATTATTATTGGGATAGCCGGACCCCCCATATGAATTAAACCTGGATGTGTTTGAATAATACGAATTATCAAAATTCTTTCTTGTTTTTGGTGTTCTCGGCTTTTCAGCCTGGCCGTTACGAAGGCTCTGTAAAAAATCGTTCATATAATAACCTCTTTCTGTTTGATTATCCTTAATTCTCCTTTTGCCGCATGTATAAAATCTTATCGGCTGGGAGTTGCCTTGATCTTCCTTAATCAACAAATGCGTGCAATAATAAGGAGTTAATAATATAATTTTTCTTTGAACAAATCGCAGGCGTCGTTATCTAATTTTTTAAGTCGCTTGTCAAGAAAAAAGTTAACAATTTCCTAATATTGTGTAACCGGATATTGTATATTAAAGATTTATCAAAGATGACGTTGTTGCCGCCAGTCTATTCCGATAGCATGTTGAATACTTTAATTATGTATGTTACCATAATTTCAGAAAAATTGGCAACCCAACAGGAAGTAATTTTCTGATAAAAATTGTAAAAAACTGTGAAGAAAAATTATAAATGAAAAACAAACACTACGACATCCCTTTTACAGTGGAGACAGCTGATGTTATCACATCGGATTTGCTGGAACCCATTGAATATGGATATAAGTCCAAACGCAGTATTGATATTAAAATTACCCAGCCTGAATATACCTCAGTCTGCCCCATGACAGGATTGCCCGATAACGGAACCATCATTATTGAGTACCGGCCGGACGCCCATCTGGTGGAATTGAAATCACTGAAATACTATCTGATGCAGTATAGGAACGTCGGGATGTTTTATGAGCATGTAGTGAATAAAATCCTGGACGATCTGGTTTCTGTAATAAATCCGCTTTACATGAAAGTGACCGGCGAATTCACCCCGCGCGGCGGAATTTCGTCCGTGGGATCTGCCGAATATATCAAGGATGCCTCTAATAATTAGAATTTAAGGCCTGCCTCAAAATCCCGGATCATCTCAAGGGCATGGGCACTGCTTTCAAGGATGGATAATTTCTGACGAAACGTAGCGGCACCGGGAAATCCCCGGATAAACCATGCAAGCCGCCCCCGAAGCATCCTGCATGCCGTCATTTCCCCGAAATAAGATACATACCCTTGGGTCAGTGCTTCCATTTTTCTGAAAATGGCCCAAGGCTCAGGGCAAGTAAATGTGCCTTGGGCCACATACTGTTCGATCTGTGAAAGGATGAACGGATTGGCCATGGCGACTCGTCCCACCATGACAGCGTCACAACCGGTCTGGGAAAGCATGTCTCCTGCATCCTGGGGGGTAACGATATCCCCGTTTCCGATCACGGGGATGCGGATGGCCTGTTTAAGTCGCGCGATCAGCTGCCAGTCCGCTTTGCCTCTGAATCCTTGAACTGCTGTCCTCGGGTGAAAGGCGATGGCGTCGACGCCCTGATCTTCGGCGATTTTTGCCAGATTCACGGCTTGATCCCCGGACGCATCCCACCCGCTGCGTATTTTTATGGTAAAGGGAAGGGATGTGGCATCCCTGACAGCCTTTAAGATTTTTCGGACAAGGCCCGGATGCTTCATTAGCGCAACACCGGCCCCTTGTTTGATCACTTTTCTGACACTGCACCCAAAATTGATGTCAATGATATCTGCTGTACCAAGATCATCGATAAATGCTGCAGCCTGTCCCATGGATACCGGATCTGAACCGAAAATTTGTACAGATAATGGCCGCTCATTTTCTTCGGACCTAAGCAGGGTTATGGTTTTCTCAGCATTGTAAAAAATACCCTTGGCACTGATCATCTCCGAGCATACCACTGCGCACCCACACCCTTTTACCAGTTGCCTGAAGGGCAGGTTGGTAATTCCGGCCAGGGGGGCCAGAAAAGTGATCCCGTTAATTTCTAAGTCTTTTATTTTCATCTTCTGTTCGATTTGGGTTGGGTCAACCCATGGCCGGTTTTTTAATGTCAAGGCCTGTTCTGGCATAGCAGAAAAGGCAATTGTGGAAACAAGGATGATCTTCATAAGAACCAATGTCAAAGGATCTTGTGCATTGACAGCCCTTTTTACGCCTTTGTCCATAATCTTTGCGGGTTTCCGGGTGGCCGCCGAACAAGGATTTGTAGCGGTGGCCGTTGATGCAGGCGTTAGAAGATGCATATGCCTGTAATCCGGCTGCGTCCATCAGTTCTTTTTCACAACATAAAAAAAGGTCCATACCAAGCGGTTTAAGAAATTGTGCCATACTGCGGATAATTTTTGCCTTGCGGTCCATGCCCGGATCTATGAATTTAAGCATGGGCCTATCCGGCCCAGCCATGCGTTTGATTCTTGCGGCCACCTTTTTGTACGGATCATAAAAACTGGTAACACATTGTTTGATGCCCATTTGTGACAATTGCCCCGCAATATATTCAAAGGCCTCAAGGTTGTTAAACACCCGGCCGTCCTTTTCATAAAAACAGATGGGGTCAAAACGCCAGCCAACCTGTGGGGGACTTAAGTCCCGGGCAATTCGCCGGGCCTGGTCCAGACGATCCGACAGGTCCGGCAGGCCGGGCTCAAGTTCTTTGAGAGGCGTATTGATGGTAAAATTGAAAAACAGATGAAAACCTTTTTGGGCTAAAATTTTGTGCGCGCTTAAGTCCAGGAACGGGCCATAGTTTTTGGACCAGAAAACGATGGTGTGAATATCCTTGGGGGTTGCATTAACCCTTCGGGATTGCCTGTTAAATGGATTGGTGACAAAAAAACATCCTTTCTCAATTCTGTCCAGAAACCAGGGCGTGTACCATCCTGGTATATCTGTACGCCGGGAGGCGGACAGGATGCCGGTAGGACCGATCAATTTATGGTTCCTGCCCGTTTTTATGGTTTTTTCGTTTG
>DATFIL010000454.1:0-2864 GCA_035270145.1 Desulfobacter sp.
CATGATGTCGATGATCAGGGTATCAAAATCCGCACCTAAAGCCATGTCAAAGCCGTCCGGGCCGGTAGCGGCCACATCCACGGCAAACCCGGATGATTTTAGTCCCTTTTCAACAAATCGGGCTATTTTTTCATCATCTTCAACCAAAAGCAGTCTCATGGCAGTATCATCCTATTCTCCAATAATCTTTACCAGAACCCGTTTTTTTCTGCGGCCGTCAAACTCACCGTAAAAAATCTGCTCCCAGGTGCCGAAATCAAGCTGGCCGTCGGTAACGGCCACCACCACTTCCCGTCCCATGATCTGGCGCTTCATATGCGCATCAGCGTTGTCTTCACCCACATTATGTCGATACTGCGCCACTGGTGCGTGGGGTGCAAGTTTTTCAAGCCAGATATCATAATCGTGGTGAAGCCCTGACTCATCATCATTGATAAATACGGAGGCGGTAATATGCATGGCATTGCACAAGAGCAGTCCGTTTTTGATACCGCTTTGGGCAAGGCACTTTTCAACTTCAGGGGTGATATTGATAAAAGCCCTGCGGCCGGGCACCTCAAACCAGAGCTCTTTTCTGTAATGCTTCATAAATTTATCCTTGGTACGTTAGTTTATTGTGTTTATGTTGATGGAAATATTATTATACCATGTGGCAATTAATCAATACCGGGGCTATTTTTTCGTTTCTTTGTGATAACATATTACCCAATTTCCCTTGCTCCTTATCGCATTTATTGGTAGGAGAATCTCATGTTGATAAAACAGAATATTATTAAGCTGGCCGCAAAAGCTACGGGGATCACTGAAAAGGATCTGACAACTTTTTTTGCCGAAGGCCAGGAGCAGGTGTACCGGCGCAATGAATGGATATTCCACGAATCAACACCCCGAAGATGGGCCGGTATTATCCTTAAAGGAGAAGTGGAACTGGTACGTGGACTGCATGGATCTTCACGCAAAGTGGGATCCATGACGGCAGGCTCCATCATCAGCGAAAGTGCGTTTCTGGGGGATGATACACACGTCAATGGTGCGTTTACCCGAAACGGTGTGACAATCTGGCAGATATCACGGAAAAAAATTGAGGTATTTAGAGAAAATGACCCTGATTTTTTTTACAGGATCGTTTCCCGGATTGCAGTGAGCATTAATCGACGGATGCGCATACTTAATGATAAAATTTTTGAAAACAAGAAAAACGATAATGTGGGCACAAGCGGTTTTCGCCTGGAACATGACTCCCTGGGAAGCCGTGACATTTCCAATGATGTCTATTACGGTGTGCAGACCCAGCGCGCCATGGAAAACTTTGCCATCTCCGGCATACATATCAATAATTTTGATCACATGGTTGAAGCGCTGGCCATGGTCAAAAAGGCTGCAGCCATGGCCAATCATGAATTGGGCAGGATTGATCAGGCCACTATGGAAGCCATAGCCCGGGCCTGTGATGAAATTCTGTACGGCAAACTGCACGATCAGTTCACCGTTGACATGTTTCAGGGCGGTGCCGGAACGTCCACCAATATGAACGCCAACGAGGTAATTGCCAATCGCGGTCTGGAAATCATGGGGTATAATAAAGGCCAGTATCAATATCTGCATCCCAATGATCATGTTAACTGCTCCCAATCCACCAATGACATCTATCCAACGGCGATAAAACTGGCAGTACTGCTCGCCAAAAAAAATCTGGTACACGCAATGACAAAACTGCGCAATGCGCTGGAAAGAAAGGCTGAAGAGTTTAAAGACGTACTGAAGATGGGACGCACCGAAAATCAGGATGCCGTTCCCATGACCCTGGGTCAGGAATTCAGCGCCTATGCGGTTATGATTGACAGCGCCATCAATTCCATCAACCAGGCAGCCGAGGCATTTCGGGATGTGAACATGGGGGCAACAGCCATTGGTACAGGCATAAACAGTCCACCGGGTTATGCCACTCTGGTGGTTAAGAAGCTTACCCAAGTCAGCGGTTTTCAGTTACGAAGGGCCAAGAACCTGGTAGAGGCCACCCAGAATGCCGGCATTTTTGTCCACATGTCTGCCAATCTCAAACTTGCGGCGGTACAGATTTCAAAAATCTGTAATGATCTGCGCTGGCTCTCTTCCGGTCCCCGCTGTGGCCTGAATGAAATTAATCTGCCCCCCATGCAGCCTGGATCTTCCATTATGCCGGGCAAGGTAAATCCGGTTATCCCGGAATTGATGAACCAGATCTGTTATCAGGTCATGGGATACGATATGGTTGTATCCATGGCAGCCGAAGCCAGTGAATTGGAGCTGTGTATGGGAGAGCCAATCATTGCCTTTGATCTGCTGCACGGCATGATGATCCTTAAAAATGGCTGTATCACACTGGTTGCCCGTTGCATTGACGGCATTGAAGCGAACCGTGAGGTGTGCCAAAATTATGTTCAGACCAGCATTGGATTGATCACCGCGTTGGTTCCGATAATCGGTTATGAACAGTCAGTGGCCATTGCAAAGGAAGCGCTCAAAACAGGCAGGAATGTATATGATCTGGTTCTGGAAAAAGGGGTGCTTACCAGAGCGCAACTGGATGAGATGCTGCGCCCGGAAAATATGACCGACCCCAGGGAAATTTAGCTTATTACTCGATGATTACAGATCGAACAAGTTCGTGCTGATATAACGTTCTCCAGTATCACATACGATAAAAACAATGCTTTTTCCCGGATGCTGCAAGCCTGTCTGAAAGGCCGCATGAAAGTTGGCACCCGATGAGATGCCGCAAAGCATTGCATATGATCTGGCAAGGGTTCTGGCACCATTCATGGCATCTTCTGCTTTAACCCGAAAAATTTGGTCGACCAGCTCCCGATTCAGGTTAGCCGGGA
>DATFIL010000455.1:0-9581 GCA_035270145.1 Desulfobacter sp.
ATAAAAATTTTGTATTTATAACCGATGAAAACGGCGTGGTTTTTATATCAAACCATCCAGATAAAATACTTCATACCTTATGGGAAATCGATAAAAAATCACTCGATCGGATTAACTCATCAAAACAATTCGGAAAAGGTCCATGGCCGTGGGTCGGATTTAAAAAAACAGGGCAAAAAAAAATCTCTGATAAATCGGGTAAAAAATATGATTTAATAGTTACCGATGTTAAAGAACCCTACGGATGGAAAATAGTTCACCTGAGTGATACCGAGGCTATATCCGGGGGGGTTCTTTCATCTCTTCTTAATGCAGCGGGGTATATTTTATTATTCCTTTTTATTTTGCTTATATCAGTCCTTTTTATTCTGAATTTTCAGGCCACCAAAACAGGAAAGACGCTACAGAGGCGAATCGAGTATGAGAAAGTATTGGCAACAATCTCTTCAAACTTAGCCGGAATTGGTATTGACAGTATCGATACGGCAATAGATAAATCTTTGTCCTTGATAGGAAACTTTACCAAAGCTGACCGTACATATATTTTTCAATTTAATAAAAATGCCGATACCATGGACAATACACATGAATGGTGCGCTGTCGGCGTTGAGCCTCAAATACAAAATTTAAAGGATATTCCTGTTGAAAAAAAATTGCCTTGGTTCATGGCACAGATTAAAAATAATGAAATAGTTAACGTCCCTGATGTGACCGGATTGCCGAAAAAAGCTCAACTTGAAAAACAACATTTTGTAGATCAGGGCATCCAATCACTCATAGTATTACCAATAGAAAAATCAGAAACCCTTATGGGTTTCATAGGATTTGACTCGGTTGGTAAATGCCGAAAATGGCAGAATAATGACGTGTCATTGCTTAAATTTTTTTGCCAGGCATTGGGACATGTATTGGATAGGAAAAAAGCTGAAGAAGCGCTTGAAAATAAAAATTATTATCTTGAAACTTCGCAGGCGCTTGGGCAAATAGGAACGTGGGAGCTTGATCTGATAAACAATACCTTATTCTGGACAGACGAGAACTGTCGAATCTTTGGCGTCCCTGAAGGAAGTGTTGTTGATCATGAAATATTTTTAAGTAAGGTCCATCCTGATGATAGAGAATATGTTAATCGGGAATGGAAATCTGCTGTTGAGGGTAATCCTTATGACATAGAACATCGATTGCTGCTTGACGGTGAGGTGAAATGGATTAGAGAAAAAGCTAATTTCGAGTTTGATGACAATGGAAAAGCAGTTAGCGCAATTGGCTTTACTCAAGATATAACCGAGCGCAATCAGGCAAAAGAAAAATTAAAAGCTGAACATGATTTGATGCAAAACATCATGGAAATTAGCCCCGCTGGTATCACGCATGTGAATAGAGAAGGAAAAATTGTTTACGCAAACCAGCGTGCACAGGAAATTCTTGGGATACGATCTGATGAGGCCGGAACAATAAACTTTGATGATCCAAAGTGGGAGATTACCGATTTTTTTGGAAATCCGATCCCGCCAGAAAAGTTGCCTTTTTGTATTGTAAAAAAGACAGGCAAATCTGTTTATGGTATTCAACATGCGATTGAATGCCCTAAGAATGGTAGACGAACCTTACTGTCAATAAATTCCAGCCCTCTTATGAACGATAAGGGAAAATTCAGTGGTATGGTATCCTCTTTAGAGGATATCACTGAAAAACATAAGACCGAAAAGAAATATAAAATGCTGTTTGATGAGATGATTGATGGGTTTGCACTTCATGAAGTTATCTGTGATGATTCTGGAAAACCTGTCAATTATCGTTTTTTGGAAATTAATCCAGCCTTTGAGCGTATGACTGGATTAAAGTCAGAGTCTTTGATCGGGCGAATGGTACTGGATGTCATGCCCAAAACCGAGCCTCTCTGGATAGAAAAGTATGGGAAAGTGGCTTTAACTGGAAAACCTGACACATTTGAAAGTTATTCGCAGGAATTGGAGCGTTACTTCCATGTGACTGCCTTTCGGTATACTGAAAATCAGTTTGCCTGCATTTTTGTTGATGTCACTAAAAACAAGTTAGCAGAAGCGGAACGTAGCCGACTTGTTGAAGCAATTAATCAGGCTGGAGAGTCCATTGTTATCACAGATCGTGACGGTAATATTCAATATACGAATCCTACATTTGAAAAAACAACCGGTTACTCCAGCGAAGAAGCGTTTAATAAAAATCCGCGCTTTTTAAAAAGTGGGCTTCAGAACACCTCAATTTATAAAGGTTTATGGGATACTATTTTATCCGGGAATCGCTGGACCGGGGAATTGGTTAATAAACGTAAAACCGGGGAATTGTATACCTCCGAATGTTCAATTTCGCCAATCAAAGATGAAAACGGTCAGATCACCAATTTTATTTGGATCGCCAAAGATATTACTAAACAAAAAGATCTTGAAAAAAGAATCAATCAAGCGCAAAAAATAGAATCAATCGGCAGTTTGGCCGGGGGGATCGCTCATGATTTCAACAATATTTTGTTTCCGATTGTTGGTATGTCTGAATTGCTGATGGAGGACTTGTCGCCAGACAGTATAGAGTATGAAAATGCCCAGGAAATTTACAAGGCGGGTAAAAGGGCTAAGGATCTGGTGAATCAGATTCTCTCATTCAGTCGTCAAGCTGAACATGAGATGATGCCGGTAAAATTCCAGAAAATCTTGAAAGAAGTATTAAAACTCTGCCGCTCAACCATACCGGCAAATATTGAAATTAAACAGCAAATTCAGTCTGATTGTGGATCAATCTGGGCAAATGCCACTCAGCTCCATCAAGTTTGTATGAATCTGATCACCAATGCCTACCATGCGGTTCAAGATAAAAATGGAAAGATCATCATTGAACTCAAAGAAATCATTATCGAAAGCGATGAGATGGATTCCATTTCTGTCGATCCAGGAAAATATGCTTTATTATCGGTTACCGACAATGGTACCGGCATGTCGGATGAGATTAAAAGTAAAATATTCGATCCATATTTCACGACCAAACCGAAAGGAAAGGGAACCGGATTGGGGCTGGCTGTTGTTTACGGCATAGTTAAAAAATCCGGCGGAGATATAAAAATTTACACTGAAGTCGGTTTTGGTACAACATTTAGCGTATATCTGCCATTGATAAAAAAGACACCTGATCCCAAATCAAGTGATTTTAAAATTGATATTCAAACCGGCCATGAACACATACTTCTGGTAGATGATGAACCCCCCATAGCCCGGCTTGTTCAGTTGATACTTGAGCGGCTGGGTTATACGGTCACGGTTCGATTGAGCAGCATAGAAGCGTTGGAAGCATTTAAAGAAAAATATGAAAAATTTGATTTAGTCATCTCTGACATGTCCATGCCCCACATGACTGGAGACCAGTTGGCCCGCGAAATCAGAAAAATTTCACCAGACATGCCGATTATCATCTGTACCGGTTTTAGTGAACGAATCAATAAGGCCGAAGATATCGGTGTGAGTGGTTTTCTTATGAAACCGGTTATCAAGTCGGATATGGCAACGATGGTTCGGAAGGTACTGGATGAGGCTATCAGGGCGTGAATTCAATCCTGACTATAAATTGTTTAAAAAGCCTGTTTTATAGACGTTAAAAAACAGGCTTTCAATACATTATGTTTTTAAAATAATACTTCTTTAGGCAGAATCCATGCGATGACCATGAATGCGATACCGATACCGGCTGCCAACAGGGTGCCGGGAATAGCGGGGAAAAGTGCCTGGAATGTATCCGAGCCTGTGGCCAGCATCACTTCACCGCCTGCGATTTTCTTAAACAGCCAGGTGTTTTGAATACTGCCGTATACCAAGGTATAGATCAGGGCACCTAAAAGTCCGCCACCCACGAAAAACAAGGCATCTTTACGACCGTCCGCTATAGCTGTCAAACCCGTACCCGGGCAGTAACCGGCCACGGCAAACCCGACGCCCATAATAGCCCCGCCGATAATCACACCCGAGTAACTGCTTTTAACCGAAAGGTGTCCCGGATCAATAATACCAATATTCATGAGTACAAATAACAGGGTTGAACTGAGACCGATGGCAAAAAAGATTGCTTTCATCAAGTGTAGATCGGTCAGGCGCAGCATGTTGATAATATTTGCCGGATTAGTGGCACCCACCCGTTGTAAAGCAAATCCAAAAAAAATACCGAGTATTATGGCAAGAAAAATAGTCATGGATCACCTCCTAATTTCTTTTGTAAATAAGGATCGCAATGGGAACGGCTACGGCAAATGTTCCAAGGGCAAATAGATATCCACTTAACGATGTCTGCATCATGCCGCTCATCATATGCCCGCTAGTACACCCGCCGGCCAGACGTGCACCAAAAAGGACCAGCACACCGGCTAAAAACACCGTTACATACCGCAGCACAGGTTTTTGTCCGAAACGGTTCTGCCAGGGCTCAGGGGCAATGCGGTCCTGGGCCGTTGGTTTTGGTCCGCCCAGTTGTGCCGATATAAAGGCACCAATGACCATTGCAATGACAAATACAAAACTGTAATTCAAAGGCTTTGCAACGTTTTTGGCATATTTCCCGCCGCTTTTATTCAAATATGCATTGGGGCTGGCATATCCTGATTTGCTTGCCGTATCTTTTTTAATCACAGAGTCTGAAAATAGATTCCAAACAATACCGTCGACAATGACAAACTGGGTGGACACTCCGATGGGTTTCACGAGGGCGACCGCCAGAAGAAATGCAGCGCCCAGTAAAAGGCCGCCTTTAAACCAGTTCAATTGTCCGTTCATAATTTTCCCTCCTTATCTTTATTATTTGAAAAAACCTTTTTAATCATAACGGTTACCAAAGTTATTAACACCATTTTTTAAAAGTTATCGAAAAAAAATTTCAGATGCCCCAAAACAACGCATTTAAAGGTATCAGGGCATGTATCCAATTCTGACAAAAAATTGTTCAAAAAACCTGCTTTATGAACCCTTAAAAAATAAGCTTTCAATACCTGATGTTTTTAAAATTCTTTTATTAAAAATTTTCAACATAAAGAATATAAAAATAACTAATGATATCATAAAATTAAATTAATTATAAACATTTAAAGCTTAATTATTATTACTATTATATTTTTTTAAAACAATACGTAAAAGAATTATTCCGTAACAAAAATATACCCTCGTTTCTTATTCCCAGTCTCTTGTTTCTTGTCTGGTAAACTGGTATTAAAAACAAGGTGAATTAAAATTTCCCTCAGGAAAAGTAAAATGACAGACAATTTAAAAATATTTTCCGGTGGATCCAATCCAAATCTGGCAATGGAAATCTGTAAACATATCGGAATTCCTTTAAGTTCTATGAAAGTATCCCGGTTTTCAAATGACAATTTATTTGTTCAAATAAAAGAAAGTGTCAGGGAAGACGATGTATTCGTGGTCCAGTCTTTCACCACGCCTGTCAGTGATCACCTCATGGAGCTGATGCTTACCCTGGATGCCTTACGTAGCGCATCTGCCAAACGGATTACAGCTGTCATCCCTTATTATTCATATGCCCGGTCCGATAAAAAGGATGCCCCAAGAATTTCCATTGCTGCCCGCCTGGTGGCGGATCTTTTAAAAACAGCCGGGGCTGACCGGGTACTGACTATGGATCTGCATGCCGATGCCGTGCATGGATTTTTCAGCATTCCCGTGGATCATTTAACAGCCATGCCTACAATCTGTGATTATTTTGCAACGCTTTTGGACCTGTCAAAGGTGGTGGTTGTGGCCACGGATGCCGGCGGGGCTAAAAGAGCCGGCCGGTTTGCCCAACGTCTGGACACTTCCCTTGCCATTATTGACAAGCGTCGGCTCAGCGATTCCAATGTTGAGCAGGGGTTGGTTGTGGGTAATGTAAAGGGTTTGAATGCCATTATTTTTGATGATGAAATATCCACAGGGGGAACCTTGGTGAGCACTGTGGATACATTGAGACGGGCAGGTGCGGCTAAGGTTTATGTTGGTGTGACCCATCCGGTGCTTTGCGGACAGGCTGTGGAAAATTTAAGTCAGACTTTTATATCTGAGATCGTTGTCACCAACACGGTGAATATTCCTGTAGAAAAGCAGCTTTCCCAGCTTAAACCCTTGTCAGTGGCACCGCTTTTTGCCCGGGCTATCAAGCACATACATACAGGAGAAAGTGTTTCAGCGCTTTTTAAACCATAACACTCGATAATCCAGTTTTTGTTAATTTGCCCAATTTCGGCGTTGGAAAAAATTTTTAATCCTCAAAATATGTTGTATATTCCTCCGGTTAAAAATTGTTTCCGCCTTGAAATTGAACAAATTCCCTAAAAACTGGATCATCGAGTAACAACTATAATTATATGGGGGAAATCGCAGAAACCGCCGCTGCCACCTGATCCTTGGGCAGGGCAATTTCCCTGATAAATGCAGGTAAGCAGTCCCATATTTTTTTGGGCTGCCTGATGCTTCTGTCACTGTCAATGGCAAGAAGCCCGGTCTGTTCCCCGGCGTTAAAAGGATCCGGTCTGGATGTTAACGGGATTTGGTTTTTGTCTGTAAAAGGAAGAACAAGGGGCCCCTCGTTTTCAAGGACATAGGCCATCTGTCCGCTTTTAAGAAAAACAATGCTGCCCGGCGGATAAAGCCCGACGGTTTTAACAAAAGCATGGAGAATAAACTGCAAGATGGGATCTTTGTGTACGTAACTGCGGAACAAGCCGGTGACGGCAGTAACCTGGTTAACGGCATCCTGGTAGCTGCGTTTGGAAGTCATGGCATCATAGATGTCCATCAGTTTACATATTCTAACATAAGGCGGCATCATCCCGCACTCCAGCCCCATAGGATAACACCCGGGCTCTCCTTCATATAGTGGCCCATGATGATACCGGATCATGTTACTGAGTACGGTACTGCCCAGATGGTTTTTTTCAATTATCGTAAATCCAAAATCTTTGGTGTGCCTGCGCAGCAGTTCCGTTTCATCTTTGCTCAGGGGGGATGTCTTGTTTAAAAGATATTCCGGCACCATGGATTTTCCCAGATCATATATAAACAGGCCAAAGGACATCTCATCTATCTCTTGGGGGTAGTAATAGGAAAACATGCCGGAAGATCTTTTGCCCACAAGTGCTGGTGATGACCAAAGCGATTTTTCCACTACGTTTGAAAAGGCATTGTTAAACCGGTGCAATACCTGGGAGCCCAGGGCGCAGACATGGGCGGCATGGCTGTATAAATAGTCATCATAGAAAAACCACTCCCTTGGCGCGTATGCAAATGGGTGGTGGTTCTGTTCGGCAAATGATGCAAGCTCCGATGCCTGATCTGATACGGCATCCACATCAAACTCACCCTTTGTCTGACGGATTTGCTCCACAGCATTTTTTATGATGGCCTGGGCTTTGAAGCTTATGGCTTCGGCAAGCCTGCGCAGTTCAAGGATTTCCTTGAGCCGTTCAGTTACATTTTGAGTTTTAACGGGTTCCGGATCAAAAAATGAATCCGGCAAGGTGTCAGGCATGTTGGCAGGTCCCATGTCTATTTTATTACCGGAGGCGTCAAACACACCTCCGTTGCTTGCCATCGGTACCTTCCGAAGCCCATTATTCCGAATGATTTTGAGCGGCTTTGTCTTATCGACGATCACATCTTTGGCCAGAAGCAAGGTGCCTTTACGGTCATATACATCTACCCCGGTTTTAACCCGGCCCCCTTGGCGGACAACATCAATCAGCTTATCTATGGAAATTCTTGATTCAATCATGATTCATGGGGTCTAATTTTTCCCACCGCCTTTGACAGGTCTATGAACTCTTGTACCGTCAGGGTTTCAGCCCGCCGTGAGGCATCAATGCCGGCGTTTTCAAGGGCAGTACCCACGATTTTTTTTGTTAAACCCAGTTCCCCGCCGGACATGGCATTGTGAAGGGTTTTTCTTCGTTTGGAAAACGCTGCCTTGATGACGCTGAATAAAAGGGTCTCGTCTGCTTCTCCCATACCTTGGGTGTCAAAAAAATCAAAGCGCAGAACCGTGGAGTCCACTTCCGGCCTGGGGAAAAAATTATTGGGCCGGATATCCGTAACCCGGCTGATTCTTGATGCATACTGCACCACTGCAGAAAGCCTTGAATAGTTTTTGGTGCCGGGTGCTGAAAGAAGGCGTTCGGCAAGCTCTTTTTGAAACATCAGAAAAGCGCGTGTCACAACCTGCCGATTTGTAATCAACTGAAAAAGAATCTGGGATGAAATATTGTACGGCAGATTTCCGATCGCCACAAGTTTCTCTGTTCCTGCGATCTGTCTTATATTTGTTTTTAAAATGTTCTGATTGATAATCGTAACATTGCAGATTCCTTCACCGGCCAGTTCTTCTTCAAGCAGAGGAATTATACGGCGGTCTTTTTCAACAGCCACAACCTGCTTGCAGGCCCTTGCCAAAGGCAGGGTGATTGCCCCTAAACCCGGACCGATTTCAAGTACGGTCGTTTCTTTATCAACCCCGGTTCTATCTACAATCATCTGGGCTGTAGCCGGGTTGGACAAAAAGTTTTGGCCCAACTCCTTTCCGGCATATACCCCGTTTTTTTTTAATAATTCTCCAGGATGCGTCATTCCCGTTTTTGCTCTCCGTTTATTGGCTGTTTTATCTCCAGAACGCCATATGCCACATATTTTTTGCCCTGGAAAAAGAATAAAAGATTGACAGTTGCTGTTTTCCTTTGAATTTTTTAAATAGAGTCTAAAGTAACTGTCAGTAAATCATAGTTTTTTATTAATTTCCATAAAATTTAAGGCTTATGACCCTAACACCTCTTGTCAAATACTT
The DNA here is from genome assembly GCA_035270145.1 of Desulfobacter sp. Taxonomy (GTDB): domain Bacteria; phylum Desulfobacterota; class Desulfobacteria; order Desulfobacterales; family Desulfobacteraceae; genus Desulfobacter. The sequence goes on from DATFIL010000455.1 coordinate 8,836, forward strand.
TTTTTACTTATTTAGATATGGCCTACTTGACTTTGATAGAGTTAAGAAGTAATTATTTAAAATATAATATTAAAAAAGCGGCTTGAAACAAAAACCAGCCCCTTAAAAAATTACTATAACTCGATCATCGAGTATAGCTATATTAAAAAATAAACGCTCACAGGGTCTACCGATTTTTTTTAATACACGGGAATACCTTAGTTTCAAGAAGGATTGACACATGGAACCTACAGAATTCAGCAACAATTGGGAGAACTTTATTAAAATGCTTCTCCATCGCCTGGACATTCCAACTAAAGAAGATATTGCTAATATTCACAAAAGGCTTGACAAGCTAGAACAATTGATTTACCAGAATCATTCGTCGAGTAAACAGAAAAACAAAAGCCGGCCCCCAAGAAAAAAGAGTGCATCTTCCATTGTGCTGAATGTCATCGGCAACCATCCGGAAGGTACTGATTTTAAGACCATTAAGGCCGCCACCGGTTTTAACGATAAAAAATTGAGAAATATTATTTTCAGGCTGGATAGAATAGAAAAGATCGAACGGGTCAGCCGGGGAATTTACAAAAAAATTTAGCTGTTTATATTGAGCCCGGGATCACCCGAATTCGTAACCCCTATAAATAAAAATATGCAAAATAAGGCCCATGCCCCTAAGACGGTTAAGGGAAACCTTTGACAGGAAAATATATGAATCAGACTGCATTTACAACCGGGCAGGCCATCTGCGGCTACAGAATTCA
>DATFIL010000456.1:0-5774 GCA_035270145.1 Desulfobacter sp.
AAAAAGTGAGATTGTCCAGATTGGTTTTAAAATCAGGAAGGGCACGCCGGATGATTTTTTTTCTGCAGGCCTTTGGCAGACAAGGCAAAAACGAATTCAATAGTACATTTGATATGTTCATAGCTTTTTCTTTTTCAATAATGGATTTAATATGTTCATAATCTCGACACAACAAAGGCAATTTTAATGCCAGAGCAAAAAAAACTTAAAAAGCCTTGATAGACGACTTTTTATCGAATTTAGACATAAACACCTTTAAAAGCAAAATTACAAAAATTGCACCATCTGGAACCAAAAGGGCCGCCGGAAAAAAGATAAACGCTAACGTCGCATAAAAATCTTTGTCTCTTTGTGCGAGTTTTTCAACTAATAAAGATTCATATTTAGAATTGCTTTCCTGATTTATGATAGCGCATTACCAAAAGTTACTGTATAATAATATAATATTGGGGTAACCTAATTTATTTTGTTTTATAAAAAGCTATACTAAACCCACAACAAAAATGAAAGTAATTTAACAACATATTGGAACTTTCATATTAAAATCTGCCATGAATAATATTAAACGTTGCGATTGGGTGACCAGTGACCCTTTATATATCCGGTATCATGATACGGAATGGGGGGTGCCGGTTCACGATGACCGGAAAATTTTTGAATTTCTCATCCTGGAAGGGGCCCAGGCAGGGTTGTCCTGGCTGACTATTCTCAAGCGCCGCCAAGGATATTGCAATGCATTCTGTGAATTTGACCCTGAAAAGGTCGCCCGGTTCAGCGAAGCCGATATTCAAAAACGGCTGCAAGACCCCGGCATCATCAGAAACAAGCTTAAGGTCCGTTCTGCGGTGACCAATGCCCAGGCGTTCTTAAAGATCCAGGAAGAATTCGGCACCTTTGACGCCTATGCCTGGCGGTTTGTAGACGGGGCACCCATCATCAATCACTATACCAGCCAGGATCAGGTGCCGGCGACATCCAGTCAATCCGACGCATTTTCAAAAGATTTACGCAAGCGAGGCTTTAAATTTACCGGGTCCACCATCATCTATGCCCACATGCAGGCCACGGGCATGGTGAACGATCACCTGGTATCCTGTTTCAGATATAAAGAAGTAATGGCCTGAAAAAGGAACGCAAATCATGATCATTGTGACCACCAGACAGATGCAGCAAATGGATAAAAACACCATTGAGACCTTTGGCATTCCAGGCCGGGTACTCATGGAAAATGCAGGCCGGGGTGCTTTGGAGATGCTTTCCGACCACTTTGACCTTGAAGGGGTCAGGGTGGCTGTGGTGGCGGGCCGGGGCAACAACGGCGGAGACGGATTTGTGATCGGACGTTACCTCATGGAGATGGGAGTAAGCGTCAGCTTCTTTCTTTTGTCCACCCGGGAGCGAGTCCAGGGTGATGCCAGGGCCAATATGGATCTGGTCGTGGATCTTCTGGCCGAACACGCCCTGTCACAGTTCATTGAAATCCCTGACAAAGAATCCCTGGAAGCGGCAACTGAAATCCTGCCGGACCACGATCTGTTTGTGGACGCTATTTTCGGCACAGGACTTAATTCTGATGTCCGGGGCATTTACCGTGATGTGATTGAACTGATCAACGATTCGGGCAAAGCGGTTTTCAGCGTGGACATCCCTTCGGGAATCAATGCAGATACAGGTGCCGTCTGCGGGGTGGCCATCCAGGCCGATGCCACAGCCACCTTTGCTTTTGCCAAGGTCGGGCAGATTCTTTACCCGGGCAATTTTCATACGGGTGCCCTCGAGGTGATTGACATCGGCATTCCCGGTCACATTGCAAAAGCACAATCTCCCGATATTTTCCTGCCTGAATCCCATGACATTGCAGACCTGATACCGGCCAGGGAGTTCAATGCCCACAAGGGTAATTTCGGTCATCTGCTGGTACTGGCCGGCTCGCCGGGCAAAACCGGGGCCGCGGCATTGTGTGCCAACGCTGCCATGCGGACCGGTGCCGGCCTTGTGACCTTAGGCGTTCCTGAAACGCTTATGCCGATCATAGAACCCATGGTCATAGAACCCATGACAACCGCACTTGCCCAGACGCCATCCGGCGGCTTGAGTGCCACAGCCGTGGATGACATTATTGCACTTTTGGCAGACAAAGCCGCTTTGGTTTTAGGGCCCGGCATAGGCACGGATCCCGGTACCCGGGAACTGATAAAAGGCATTATTTCTATTGCATCCGTACCCATGGTCATTGATGCGGACGGCTTGAACTGCATTGCTGAAAATCCAGACATTCTGGACACGGCCAAGGCCCCGGTGATTCTTACGCCCCACCCAGGTGAAATGGCCCGTCTTACCGGGAAAACCACTGCGGAGATTCAACAGAACCGAATGGAAACCGCCCGGAACTTTGCAGAAAAATACAAAGTTATCCTGGTGCTCAAAGGAGCCCAGACCCTTGTGGCCTGCCCGGACGGGGCCTTATTCATCTGTCCCACCGGAAATCCCGGCATGGCCTGCGGCGGCATGGGTGATGTACTCACGGGCATGATTGCGGCATTCCTGGCCCAGAATCTGCCCCCAGACTCCGCTGCCCTTGCCGGCGTTTATGTTCACGGACTGTGCGGGGATCTTCTGGCCCAAGAGCACACCGTTGGTTTCTTGGCATCAGATATGGTGGCGGGTATTCCCCAAGCTTTAAACACACTCTTGTCATGAAAGAGATTATCTCCCAAATTCCGGAACAGACCCAGGAACTGGCCAGGCGCCTGGGCCTGTATATCCGGGAACAGCACTTAAGTTTCGCCATAGCCCTGACAGGGGAGCTTGGTTGCGGCAAGACCTGTTTTGTCCAGGGCCTTGCCAGGGGGCTGGGCGTGGCGGACGGGTACTATATCACCAGCCCCACCTTTACCATCATGAATGAGTATCCGGCAGAAAAAATGCGTCTGTGCCACCTGGACCTGTACCGACTTTCTGATCCGGACGAGTTGGATTACATCGGCATTGAGGACCAGGTGGGGCAGGACAGCGTCACCGTGGTGGAATGGCCTGATCTCCTCATTGAGACCGGCTTTGTATTTGACCTTCACATCCATCTTGAATTTGATGCCGACTTTAATAGAAAAATAACCTTTTCCCCATATGGACAAGCCGGAGCAAATCTGCTAAGCAATCTATCCTTATAATCAAATTTATTAATATAAGCTAAAATTTTGGGAGCTACAATGGCGTTACGGGTACAAAAATTTGGCGGCACATCTGTGGCAGATATCGAAAGGATCTCCAAAGTGGCCGACCGGGTACAAAAGGCCCATGAAAACAAAGATCAGATGGTGGTGGTGCTTTCGGCGATGGCAGGCGTGACAAATAATCTGATCAGCCTTGCCGGACAGGCATCCAAAAGCCCTGATAAACGGGAACTGGACGTACTGCTGGCAACCGGAGAGCAAACCACGGCAGCCTTAATGGCCATGATGCTCAAATCAAGGGGACTTAAAGCCAAATCCTTTTTAGGCTTCCAGGCCGGCATCCATACCGACCATATGTCAGGCAAGGCCAGAATCCGGGAAATCGACAGCCAAAACCTGCGTGACGCCCTGGATGAAGGAAATATTGTCGTGGTGGCAGGGTTCCAGGGTGCAGACGACCATGGAGACATCACCACCCTGGGCCGGGGCGGCTCCGACACCTCGGCCGTTGCCATTGCCGCATCGCTCAGAGCTGATGTCTGTGAAATATTCACTGACGTGGACGGCGTGTACACAACCGACCCAAGGATCTGCCCCAAAGCCAGGAAAATCAGCATAATTTCCTATGATGAAATGCTTGAAATGGCCATTCTGGGGGCAAAAGTCCTCCAGATCAGGTCTGTGGAATTTGCAAAAAAATACAATGTGCCCGTGCATGTCCGGTCATCATTCAATGAGGAGGAAGGAACCATGGTTATCAACGAAAGTAAAAATATGGAAAGCCCGGTGGTGTCAGGCATCACCTGTGACATGAATGAAGCCAGAATCACATTCAAGCGCGTCCCTGACCAGCCCGGCATCTCAGCCAAGATTTTCGGTGCCCTTGCCGAGGCTAATATTTCCGTGGACATGATCATCCAGAACTCCCGCACCGGCGGCGAAACAGACTTGACCTTTACCGTGACCATGGACGATTTTGACCGGGCAATTGAAATTTCCAAAGAAGTGGCGGATCAGATCCATGCCGGCGAAATAAGAACCGCCACCGAAATTGCCAAAATATCAGTAATCGGCCTGGGGATGAAAAGCCATTCCGGCGTGGCTGCGGTGATGTTCAAAACCTTGGCTGAAGAAAACATTAACATCCGCATGATTTCAACCTCTGAAATCCGTATTTCATGCGTGATTCTGGCCAAATATGCGGAACTGGCCGTCAGGAGCCTGCATACCGCCTTTGGTTTAGACAAGGAATAACAATTAAAATCTATTTCTTTTGGCTATGTTACCAATCCCGGCCTGTCAGGCAGCCCTACATGGCAGAGCCGGACAGGCCGGCTTCAATTTCCCGGGCCACTTTTTCAGCGGCCCGGGCCGGATCATCGGCATCCCGGATGGGCCGTCCAATGACAATATAGTCAGAACCAGCTTGCACAGCCTTAGCCGGGGTAACAATCCGTTTCTGGTCATCCCCGGGTGTCAAGTGCCATTGGGGCCGGATCCCCGGCGTAACAGTCAAACACCTTTTACCGAATTGCGCTTTCAACATGGCGGTTTCCTGCCCTGAGCACACCACGCCGGCACATCCGGCATCCAGAGCCATACGGGCCCTCAGCAACACCAGCTTTTGCGGGGCATTGACATATTCATCCTTAAACCCCTGGGCACGGACCGTATCTGCGTCATTGTCCGTAAGCAGGGTAACGGCAAGCACCTTGGTCTTTCCGGCATTTTCAACGGCTGCCCCAAGCATTTTTTGTGAGGAAGCACCGTGGACTGTTACCAGATCCACGCCAAGATCCGACACCCGGGCCATGGCCCGGCCAACCGTGGCGGAAATATCATGCAGTTTCAAATCCAGGAAAATACCGGCACTGGACATCTTTTTGACAATCTTCACCACAGCCGGACCCTGATGGATAAATAGTTCAAGGCCGATTTTAAACATGCCCACCCGGCCGTCAAGCTGACGGATATGTGACTCGGCCGCCGCCATGGAAGGAAAATCCAGAGGAAAAATAATATATTCTTTTGCTGTTTTCTGCATAAGCACCCTTTGTGATATTAGCTGGATATTTGATATAAGTATTTTTTACGTCTAAAGTGCCTGTATGTGGTAGCTCAATGGTACACAAAAATACTATATGTGGTATCCAATTCCTTATGGCAAATATCCAGTGAAAACAGGCCGGTTTGTAAACCACTTTTGGACACGGCTGCATTTTTTTAAGCCTTCCCTGGAAAATCAAATCAAGTTTGCCGTTTTTTGTAAATCCATAACAAATTATGTCAAACAATTTTGGGCGAATACTAATTAAAAATTAACGAAAAAAAGTTGGACCTATTGAAATCAAAGAGATCTTGAATGTATTTATTTAAAAATATCTGCCAAATCAAAGTTGGCATGGCAAATGCATAAGCTTGGATGCTAAGAACGAAAACCATAAACCAGCTGCTGGCAGTATCCAAAATATAATGTCATTGGGTTGACAAAAAAATACCGACCACCAGCTAAATGTAATTTCAGGAGGAATTATTATGCTTAACAGAAAACTGTACAAAAACACCAAAGGTTTTACATTAATCGAATTGATGATCGTCATT
>DATFIL010000457.1:0-8795 GCA_035270145.1 Desulfobacter sp.
ACCGCAGTCCCCATGTCCAGCGTACGCGTCCGTTATACAACCCTTGAAATCGGGGATATGGATATTCATATCCGGACGCTTAGAGATGCACTGCAGTTTGAGGATATCAACGGAGAGGCACAAAAACTTGGGATATCTTCGGCGACCTGGCCGCTATTCGGTGTGGTCTGGCCCGCCAGCCAGGTGCTTGCCCGCCTGATGCTTGATTACCATGTGGACGGAAAACGGGTGCTTGAGGTCGGGTGTGGCATTGCCCTGGCCAGCCTGATTCTGAATCAGCGCTTGGCAGATATTACTGCCACAGACTACCATCCTGAAACGGAAGGGTTTCTGGTTCACAATGTGAAACTCAATCATGGAAAAAAAATCCCCTTTGTTCGCACTGGATGGGCGGATCTGGATGATGATCTTGGCAAATTCGACCTGATCATCGGTTCTGATATTCTTTATGAAGTTGAACATGTCAATCTTTTGTCCGCTTTCATAAACCGGCATACCCGGAGCCATTGTGATGTAATTATTGTGGACCCCAGACGGGGCTATCACGCAAAATTCAGCAAAAAAATGGCTGGATTGGGTTATGCCTGTTCAAAGGAAAAAATCAATCATACAAACTGTCCGGGAAAAAGCGTCATCTGCCAGGTGCTGACTTTCTCCCGTCAGGGTATAATTTAAAAACAAAAGGACCCGTGAATGAAAATTTATGTCGGGAATCTGACAGAACTTATGACAGAAGAAACGCTCAAACAGGAGTTTGAAGCATTTGGTGAAGTTGAAAGCGCTAAAATTATAAAAAACAGGTTTAACGAACGTTCCAAGGGATTTGGTTTTGTTGAAATGCCAAGTAATTCTGAAGCGGACAAAGCCATTAAGGCCTTAAACGGCAGCATAATTAATAAAAAACTCATCAAAGTGAATCATGCCGATTCAGGTGGTAAAAAAAAGAAAAAGCCTTTCAAAAGAAGACGCTAATAGACGTCCGTTCTTAAGCCCGGCATTTTCCCTGGTACGAATCCCGGGCTTCAAGGGTATGCTGAATCATGTTGAATGTTTCTCTGTACCGGGCCGACCACAGCGGGGCCACAAGTTCGTCAGCATGGGGGTCCCCTGTAATCCGCTGGATAATCATGGACTTGGGCAGCCGTTCCAGAAAATCGCAGACCAGGTCCACATATTCCTGCTGTTCTAAAGGCGTATACCGGCCCTGAGCATACATCTTGTCCAAAGCGGTGCCACGGACCACATAAAGCAGGTGAATTTTGATGCCATTAACCCCCAGATCCCCCAGAATTGCGGCACTTTCCAACATCATGGTCCTGGTTTCTCCGGGCAGACCTAGAATAATATGGGCACAGACATTAAGCTTTTTTTTAGGCGCAACCAGGGCCACAGCCGCTTCAAAGGCTTTGAAATCATGCCCCCGGTTGATCAGGGCAAGGGTGGCGTCATGGGCAGACTGAAGGCCGTATTCCAGCCAGATAAGATAATCCTTTGTATAGGTCTCAAGCAGATCAATTTTCGCCTTATCCACACAGTCGGGCCTTGTGCCCACAGCCATGCCGACCACCCCCTCACAGGACAGGGCTTCGTCATATAAGGCCTTAAGATGATCCACCGGGGCATAGGTATTGGTAAAAGACTGGAAATAAGCAAGAAATTTTCTGGCCTTGTATTTTTTCATGGCCCCAATCTTGCCGGCCTCAATCTGCTGGGAAATGGAAAGTCCCCTGGCAAAGGCCCCGGTCCCCGATCCTTTTGCATTGCAGTAAATACACCCGTCCCTGGACAGGGTTCCGTCCCGATTCGGGCAGTTCAGCCCGGCATCCACGGAAATTTTCTGCACCCGCTCACCAAACAGGTTGCGAAGATAAGCATTATAATCCGAGTATCGTTTCATTCGGGCTGCATTCGCCAACGTCTTACTCCATTCCATACTTTTGCATTCATACGTTTTCCACTTAGGATAACGCCTTAACCATACAGATTACAAGTTAATTTGCCAAGGTGAGAAGATTCGCCATGAAAACTTGCCAGGCTGTTGACCAATAGATAGTAATCATTATATTTAGATCCTGTGAAAAAAAGTTAAGGATGTTATGAACACTTTCAAAAAAAGATATGATGTCATTGTGGTGGGTGCAGGACACGCCGGGTGCGAAGGGGCCCTGGCCGCAGCCCGTATGGGCTGTGACACCCTTTTGCTCACCATTGACATGGACAAAATTGCAGCCATGCCCTGCAGTCCCTCCATCGGCGGTACGGCCAAGGGACAGCTGGTTAAGGAGATCGATGCCCTGGGCGGCTGGATGGCAAAGGTATCAGATTCTTCGGCGATCCAGTACCGGACCCTGAATACCCGTAAAGGACCGGCTGTTCAGTCCACCCGAACCCAGAATGACAAAAACATGTATTCCCAAAATATGAAACATGTCCTGGAAAAGGCTGAAAATCTGGATCTTAAACAGGCCATGGTGGAATCTTTGATCATTGAAAACAATGCAATCAAAGGGATTACCGACAATACCGGATTTGAGTATTTTGCCGCCTGCGTGGTCATTACCACAGGCACTTTTCTGCGGGGCACCGTCTATATCGGGTCCAGCAGAATCCAGGCCGGACGTGCCGGTGAATTTGCGTCCACAGGACTGGCCCAAAACCTTGAATCCATGAAACTTGAGATGGGCAGAATGAAAACCGGCACCCCGCCGCGGCTGCATGCCGATTCCATTGATTTTTCGAAATTTAATGTCCACGGATCAGACGAGGTGATCAAACCCTTTTCCTTTTCCACCACCAAGGTGACAACGCCCATGCTGCCAAGCTTCATGGGCCAGACCAACCAGGCCACCCATGCCGTCATCCGCAACAATCTGAAATATTCAGCCCTGTACGGTGGACATATCAAGGGCCAGTCCGCCAGGTATTGCCCATCCTTTGAAGACAAGGTGGTAAAATTTCCGGACCGGGAATCCCACCACGTGATCCTGGAATATGAGGGTATCGATTCCAAAGAAATTTATGCGTCGGGACTGGGCAACAGCCTGCCCCTTGATATTCAATACCAGGTGGTGCGCTCGGTAAAAGGCCTTGAACAGGCCCGGATCATGCGCCCGGCCTATGCCATTGAATACGATTATGTGTCGCCCCTGGAACTGACGCCGGCCCTTGAAACCAAAAAGGTCAAGGGGCTGTTTTTGGCCGGACAGATCAACGGCACGTCCGGCTATGAGGAGGCCGGGGCCCAGGGGCTGTGGGCCGGCGCCAACGCCGCGGCAAAAATACTTGGCCGCCCGCCGTTTATCCTGGACCGTTCCCAGGCTTATATGGGAGTCATGGTGGATGACCTTGTTACCCGGGGTACCCAAGAGCCCTACCGCATGTTCACGTCCAGGGCCGAATACCGGCTGCTGCTCAGGGAAGACAATGCAGATCTGCGTTTGGCCCGGATCGGTTATGAATACGGCCTGACAAACAAGGCGCATCTGGAAGAGGTTTCACGGATCAAGGCAGCCACAGAAAAAGAACTTGAACGGGTCAGCCGAATCGTGGTCAAGCCCAATGATGAAACCAATACCTTTCTTGCCGGACATAACTCCAATCCCATTGATACAGGTGTCCCTTTAACCCAGTTGATCAAGCGTGCAGAGCTAAGTTACGATCTTTTAAAGCAGATTTCCCCTGCCCCCGAACCTGTCCAGGACCGCGCAGCCCGGCAAGTGGAAATTGAAATTAAATATGAAGGGTATATCCGGCGGCAGTATAATGAAATTAAAAAATTTGAAGATCTGGAACGGATAAAAATCCCGCCTGAATTTTCCTTTGATGCGGCCCACGGCCTGTCCAATGAGATCCGGGAAAAGCTCAACCGGATCGGCCCGACATCCCTGGGCCAGGCATCCCGCATTGACGGCATGACCCCGGCGGCCATCTCCGTTCTCATGGTCGCCATCAGCGCATTCAGGCAAAACGGATCCCTTTGATACAAAGGAAGGTCCGTTCTCCCCTTGACTTCAACGGGTTGCGCCTTATTTTTATTACACATTTGTACTAAAGACATAACCATACAGTTTAACGCAAAAGGAATTAAGATATAAAATGGCGCAAGATTATTACAAAACACTTGGCATAGATAAAACTGCGACAGCCGCCGACATAAAAAAGGCTTACAGAAAACTTGCCCTTAAATACCATCCGGATAAAACCAAAGGGGACAAGGATCTGGAAGATAAGTTCAAAGCCATTTCCGAAGCCTACGCGGTGCTCAGCGATCCTGAAAAAAGAAAACAGTATGACACTTATGGATCTGCCGACTTCCAGCAAAAATATTCCCAGGAGGATATTTTCAGAAACTTTGATCTGGGCGATATTCTCAAAGAGTTTGGCTTCGGCGGTGGCGGCGGGTTCAACCGGTCCGGCGGTTTTTCCACTTCATTTAAACAGGGCGGTGGAAGGTCTTCGTTTTCCGGCATGGGGGGCAATCCCTTTTCCCAGAACGCGGGGCCCGGGGGCGGGTACAGTCGTAAATCCCCGGCCCGGGGCAAAGATATAGAATATGAACTTCCTTTAACCCTGGACGAATTGATCAATGGTGCCGGCAAAACCATCACCATTTCCCAGGACGGGCAGACAAAAGCCATTGAGGTCAAAATTCCCAAAGGCCTGACCCAGGGCAAAAAAATCAGACTGGCAGGCAAAGGCGAATCAGGCACACATGGCGGCCCCGCCGGCAACCTGTATATTAAATCCAACCCCTCCCTGCCCCAGGACATTACCCTGGAGGGAAACGATATCCTGATGAAAAAGGATGTCCGGCTTACCCAGGCCATTTTAGGGGATAAGGTTGAGGTGACCACCCCATCAGGCAAAACCATAAATCTGACATTGCCACCGGGGACCGCACAAAAGGCCAAAATGCGTTTGCCGGGCATGGGAATTCCCCATATGAAAGGAAATGGTTGCGGAGATCTCTATGTTGTGGTTAATATAGAGATACCAAAGAGCTTAAACTCCAAACAACGAAAACTAATCAGGGAACTTAAAGAAACAGGATTATAATTTAACATGCCTGAATTCATTCCCTTGATTTCCCAACAGGAAATCAAGGACAAAACCCGGGAGATCGGGCAAAAAATCACCCGGGATTACAAAGGTCTTGATCTCGTGGTTGTAGGGGTACTCAAGGGGGCGTTTGTTTTTCTGGCCGATCTTGTCCGGCAGATCTCCATTGATCATGAAATTGATCTGTTGGGTGCATCATCCTACGAAGGCACATCATCTACCGGACAGATCGTGTTTACAAAACAACCGGACCTTGAACTTAAAGGACGAGATGTGCTGCTGGTAGAAGACATCGTGGATACCGGCTGGACCATTGCCAAAACTGTCGAAGCCATGCAATTGTTAAATCCCCGGTCCATAAAAATATGTGCGCTGATTGATAAAAGCGAACGCCGGGAAGCGCAAATTAATGTAGATTATTCGTGTTTCTGTATTGATGGGGGATTTATCGTGGGCTATGGGCTGGACTATAATGAAAAATATAGGAATTTGCCGGCAATCTTTAATTTAAAATTATAAAGCTAAATTTTCCAATTAAGGGGAAGCTCAATGATAATTACCTGCGAAGCGTGCTCAACCCAATTTGTCCTTGATGACGCCCTGATTAAGCCGGAGGGTTCAAAGGTTAGATGCAGTAAGTGCCAGCATATTTTTACAGCCTTTCCACCCGACCATCCGAAAATTGAAGTCCCACACGGGCCCAAATCTGAAGAAGACGATATCCCTTTTGATGAACACGCGTTCCAAGACGATTCCGACTTTAACGAATCACAAAATGGCGATTTCACTATAGACAGCGAAGCGGACAGCCAGGACGATGATCTGCAAGATTCAGACATTGGTTTCTCAGACATTGAATTCGATGAACCGGAATTTCAGCAGAAACCGCCTGAACATCAGGCAACCACAGAGACGCCAGATTCACACGACCAGGACATTGAAATTGAAGATCCGGCTAAGGACTTTGACGAAGATGGCCTTGATTTCGAAACTGCTGATTTTGAAATAGATGAAGCGGAACTGGACTTCCAGGATGAGGATCTTAAACTGGATACCCAGGAATTTGAATTTGAAGAAATTGAAAATGGATCAGTTTCCGGGCTGGCACCAATGTCCGAAGATTCAGATACGGATACAGCTGATATTGAAATCAGTTTTGCCCAGGATGAGTACCCAGACGCAGACCTTGAGCTGGAAGAGTTATCCCTTGACATGGATGACCTCGAACTGGATACAGAAAAGGATGAATCGCCGGAATTTGACTTTGACGACGATGCCCAAACAGATCTGATTCTTGAAGATGACGACCAGGAGGATCTATCCCTCGAACCCGAAGAATCGCAGACTGACGCCCCTGACCAACCGCAGGGCGACATAATTGGACAGCAACCGGATGTAAACCATGACGGTTTAGCTTCAAATGACGCCAAGCTTGAATCTGATGACAGTGAAGAACCAAGCGAAGGACGAGATGACCGGGAAGCGGACGAGGAGATTGAAGAAACCGCCTCAGAGCAGGATAAATTTGCAGAATACGACAAGGTGCTGGAACAGGAGACCGAACCGGAAGACGGCGATATAATCATTCCGGCCCCTGAAATCAAAGACAATACAGATACGCCTGAAACCCCATTGACCCCGACTGATGACGAAATCGACACCACCACAGAGGCATCCATAGACCAAGCAGCCTTGATTACGCCACCGTCCACACAAAATGTCCGCCAGAAACGAAGCGCAAGAAAGAAAAAAGGGGGAGGCCTGGCAGTTAAAATCCTGCTGGTGCTTTTTCTGCTGATTATCGCTGCATATGTGGCAATCATTCGTCTTGGCATAACTATTCCGCTAGTATCCGACATTCAAATTCCCGTTATCACCCAATGGCTTGACCCCCAACAGCCCGCCCCCCAGCCGCCACTGAAACCCGTAATTGACGAACCCAGCATTGATGGCCGGTTTGTTTCCAATAAAAGCGCAGGGGATCTGTTCATTGTCACAGGCAGGATTGAAAACCCGTCCAATACTGCTGTCAGCTACATCCAGGTTAAAGGGACCCTGATGACAAAGGACAACACCAAAGCAGCAACGCTGCTTGCCTATTGCGGAAATATAATTCCCGAAGAGATACTTAAGTCCGGCAATATCTCGGATATAACCAAGCAGATGGGTGTAAAACAAGGACATCAAAACACCAATGTCAATATCAAACCCGGCACCTCGGTCATGTTTATGCTTGTTTTTTCCAATCTGCCCGAGGATCTGTCCAACTTTACCGTGGCGATAGAGGGATTTGAACCTGCCCAAGAATAGGGACCCATTAATCGATATCGAAGATTATTAAAATAAATCTAAATTTTATTTGACACAAACACTTACGTTGTGCTATCTAATTCTGGTTTTTTGTGGCGACGTAGCTCAGATGGTCAGAGCATGCGGCTCATATCCGCAGTGTCCGGGGTTCAATTCCCTGCGTCGCTACCAGCCTCTACAATGGCCCCTGTCTTCAGGGGCTTTTTTGATTTTTCCCCTATGATTTCAGTGCCAGGGCAATCCGGCGGATATCGTCCGGCGTTGTATGGCAGCAGCCTCCGATGAGCCTGGCCCCATGTTTTACCCATTGAGCCGCCATGTCACCAAAGGAAGGCACGCCCGGCCTTGGGGTCCACGATTTGGTCAAGTTGTTGTACACCTCACCTTTATTAGGGTATACCACCACAGGTTTGTCGGTCACGGACCGGATCTCTTTTACAAGGGATGCCACATGGACCGGATCTGTGCAATTTATCCCCATGGCTGCCACACAGGGTTTGCCATTCAGCCATTGGGCACAGTCCCGTATCGTCTCTCCGCTGTTGATGTGCTGCCCATCCCTTGCACTGAAGCTGACCCAGGCTGGAATCATATCCAGATCCGTCACCAGATCCTCCATTAGACGGACAAGGGCTCTGGCTTCGGCAAAACAGGGCAGGGTTTCACAGGCCAGAATATCCGGCCCGGCTGAAACCAGTGTTTTCAATCTTTCTCTGTGAAAATTAACCAGTTCATGTTCACTTATACCGTAATTGCCGGTGTATTCTGACCTGTTCGCCAGAAAGGCCCCGTAGGGACCTACCGACGCAGCCACCAGGGGTTTAAGCCGGTTGACCCGGTTGGCGGGATCCGCCCAGAAACCATCCACGATCGTTTTTGCCAATGTAACAGCAGACCGGATAAGCTTTCGGGCCTGTTCATGGGTGAACCCATGGCGGGCCAGGCCCTGGAACGTGGCCTGGTAACTTGCGGTGATCAGACAATCCGCACCGGCATGAAGATAGTCGGTATGAACTGCCGCGATCATCTCAGGATTGTCACACAAAAGGCGAGCCGACCAAAGCGGATCATCAAGATTGCCCCCCCGGCGCTCAAGCTCCGTGCCAAGCGCCCCGTCAATGATCAGATATTTCTGCTTTTTGAGATACGTGCGGATAACATCGGTCATAATAGTCCTTCCCTCCTGCCCTTTTCTTTTTTTAATTTACACCTGAAGATTATGAAATCCATGGAAAAATTTGAAAAGTATAAATTTAACTAATCTTGACTTTTTTGATTCAGACCCCAATTTATGATAGATTTTTCAAATCAACAGGCTATTTATTTAACATGGGAGTATCTATGCCAGGCGTATATGACATTTGTGTCCAGGACCATTTTGCAGCAGCCCATTCACTGAGAGGCTATGACGGCAACTGCTCAAATCT
>DATFIL010000458.1:0-5213 GCA_035270145.1 Desulfobacter sp.
GCAAACGGGTTTGGATTCGGTAGTCTCTCGTTTCCGGACGGCAGTTATGAAATCCTTAAGGAAGCGGATTTCACCATTCATCCGTTAAGCAAATGGGAAAGTCCGGTTACAAAGAAAAAATATCCCCATAAGTGGCTGATCACCCTTCCTGAAAAAGGGATCGATCTATATGTCACGCCCCTGGTTTCCAATCAAGAGCACACCCATTCACTAACATATTGGGAAGGGGCCGCTCGTTTCAAGGGCGATAAAATCCAGGGGCTGGGCTATATTGAATTAACCGGATATTAGTTCATCGCCATTAACAAAAACTGGATTATCGAGTATTGGAAACGTGTCCCCCTATAGAATGCCGGCTTTTTCGCCTGGGCTAAAAACAGTTTAATGATCCCTTGATCATTCTCTGCTTGAAAATAGAATTATCATTTGGTTACTTTTGAAAAGCATATTGACACATTAAACGGGCTTGGCGTATTAATTTATTCTAAATTAAAGAGCTTAAGATGAAATATTTTAAAATAAAAATAATCTGGTCGGTCCTTTTTTTTGTAGCCTTCTGGATTGGGAGTACATACGCAACCATTCACTGTCCAAAACAATGGGCAGGCAATGGATGCGGATTTGCGTCGATAGCGTATGAGAACCGGACTCAAATACGCAAGCTTTTTAATGCTGAAAAAGCTTGCGTATCTTGCGCCACCTCGGACAGTGCAACATGTTGTTTAAATTGCGTCAGTACCATTGGAACAATAAACTTAATTACGACTCAAAATAAAGGAGGATACTGCCAACTTTCCATTTCCGCTGTCGCCGTACCGGTTCTTCACCCGGAAAATGGGAATGATTTGTTTAGCTTCTTTCCTGCAGTCAACCATCCGACCGGGCGTCGGATATCAATTCTAAACCAGTCCTTTATCTGTTAATCTTATCTCACAACTGAGCCCTGCCTGTACGGAAGAAGCATAGTTCCGTTGTGGCTGGGCGCCACAAATCAGATTTCTTCGCTTTTATTCCCAAAAACTATTGAGAGAAAATTAAATGTCTCAGATCAAACAGATGTCTGACATAAACTGGTTTATCCTGCTTGCAGCCTGGAGTCTTGCTGCCGGATCAGCTTTAGGCAGCATATTTTTCAGCCATGTCATGGAATTAGCCCCTTGTGTCTTATGCTGGTACCAGCGGATATGCCTGTTTCCACTCGTGGTGATCCTTTCAATAGGGCTCTTCCCTTTTGATAAAGCTGTAATAAAATATGCCCTGCCTTTAGCGATTTGCGGTTGGCTTGTTGCCGCCTACCATAACCTCTTGTATTCAGGGATTATCCCACAGGAGATGCAGCCTTGTACAAAGGGCGTTTCCTGTACGGAAAAGTACATTGAAATATTTGGGTTTTTAAGTATTCCAATGCTTTCCCTTATTGGATTTTCCATTCTTATTGCAATGTTACATATACTTAAAAAAAGGACCTCTTTAAATGAAATATAAAATCTTTGCAGGCATTTGCCTTGCATTTGTCGGATTATTTGTTGCCACCGCTTTTTATTATAAAAATGAGCAGGCCCAAAAGTATGGGGATATGGCTGCCAATGAACCATCAACATTTATCAGGAAGCATTCCAGAATCCTGGGGCCTGAAGATGCAAAGGTTATCATTGTGGAATTCATGGATCCTGCTTGTGAAACCTGCGCTGCTTTTTCTCCTATTGTCAAACATCTAATGGAACAAAATCCCGGCAAAATAAAACTTGTTCTCCGATATGCCCCTTTTCATCACGGCGCTGACGGATTTGTGAAAATTCTTGAGGCTGCCGGAAATCAGGGCAAGTATTGGGAAACGCTGAGCGTCATGTTCAAGACTCAGTCCATGTGGGCCAGTCACAGCAATTATCGGCCGGAGCGGCTATGGAAGTTCCTTCCTGAGGCTGGGCTTGACATTGAACAACTCAAAAAGGACATGAATGATCCGGCACTTGACGATATTATCGCCCAGGATCTGGCTGATGCCACAACACTGAATGTTCGAAAAACACCTGGTTTCTTTGTCAATGGAAAACCTCTGGAGCCGTTTGGGTCAAAACAATTGATCCGGCTGATCACATCCGAATTGGACAAGAACTATTAAAAGATACCTGTGAAATCAGGGCATGATGAATTCATGCCCTGGCATCTTCGGTGTTTTGAACTGCAAAAGAAGGAGCAACTCCGTGAGAAAAATAATAATTACTCTTATAGTTGTCTGGCTGTCCCTTTCGTCTATGGCTTGTAACCAAAAACCTGCCGGTCTTGTAATCGGGGAACCGGCACCAGACTTTACACTGGTTGATGCCAAAGGGCGAACCTGGACACTTTCCGATCTAAAAGGCCAGGTGGTGTTTATCAATTTCTGGGCAACCTGGTGCCCGCCCTGTCTCCAGGAAATGCCGTCAATGCAAAAGCTTTTCACCACCCTTCCACCGGATAAATTTAAAATGCTTGCCATTCTTAACAACGATAAGATGGCGGCGGCCCAATTTATCGCAGGGCAAAAAGGCCTTACGATGCCGATTCTGGATGACTCGGAGAATTTAATTGGGAGCCAATACGGCCTTACCGGTTTACCCGAGACATTTATTGTGGATAAACAGGGCATTTTAAGGGAAAAATTTATCGGGCCGGAGCAGTGGAACGTGCCCGTACATATCCAAATGATAATGAATTATATAAACCAATGATCCGGTGGTGTCTGACATGAAACAAAACATCCGGCTTACGCCCTTTATATTTATATTCTTTTTTCTTCTCTTGATTTTGGTTGGCATATCGCAGGGAGAACCATGGCGGGTTATGAAATTATCCACTCAAATCTGCCTGTCGTGCATTGGAATCGGGTGACCCATGGATGTTATGCGCAAATGGGTTCAGGTTATCTCCTTTTTTCTTACCAATGGCTATTGGAACTTCCCTGCTACCCGAGTCATATACAAAGGACCATTAAAAGTCGTTTGCTCACCCGGCCTTAATTGTTATTCATGTCCTGCGGCTACTACCTACTGCCCCATAGGCGCTTTGCAGCAGCTTCTGGCTGGGATTAGAATTTCCATTGAAACCGGACAGTTTTTTATTGGTTTTTATGTGATTGGCACTATGGGGGTTCTGGGCGGATTTGTAGGTCGAATGGTGTGTGGGTGGATTTGTCCATTTGGTTTTTTGCAGGACCTTCTCTATAAAATTCCTTCGCCAAAATTCAATATATGGCCGTTACTGCGGTATTTAAAGTACGGCCTTTTAATTTTTATGGTAATTCTATTACCGCTCTTTGCCATTGATGAGTTTGGAACCGGAGCGTCTTGGTTCTGCAAGTACTTTTGTCCTGCCGGCACACTGGAAGCAGGGATTCCAATGATAATTTTGCAGCCGGCCCTTCGAGCGAATTTGGGATGGATTTTTTCACTCAAGATATTTATTCTTGTCTTTTTCATTATCTGGGCGGTAATTGCCAGTCGGCCATTCTGCAGGACATCCTGCCCGCTTGGTGCTTTTTATGCGTTGTTCAGCCGAGTAAAATTGGTAAAACTTGGGATTGATTACAATCGTTGTAATCATTGTGGTGCCTGTCATGAAGTTTGTCCTATGGGCGTGCGGTTTAATGAATCGCCCAATGACATGGAATGTATTTCTTGTATGTCATGCAGCAGCGTCTGCAAACGCAATGCTATCGGCCTTGAGATTGGGGGCCTACCGATTACAGGTCAACAAAAAGAACCAAAATCAAATCCTAAAATAATTTAAAATTTTACCAAATACTGCCCTGACCGACTAATCAACTAAAAGGACTTTTTTATGCAAGAAAATAAAAAACTGGAACAAGGTCATATCACAAAACAGAATGCCGCAATGATTGCGCTTATCTGCCTTACGGTGGGATTCATAATCGGTGTTGCATACACATCCTACAAATTAAAACCATCAACAAAGACTACAATCCCACCCGAAAACAACCAAGCTATTGATTATAGTGAAAAAGAAATAGAGTTGAAGAACGCGTTGTCGCAAAATCCCAAGAATGTGGGTGCATGGATTCAATTGGGACAAGTTTATTTTGAGACGAATCAATATAAAAGGGCCATTGCTGCCTACCGGAAATCTCTGACGATTGAGCCTGATAACGCAAATGTACTGACTGATCTTGGTTTCATGTATAGAAAAAACAGGCAGTTTAAGGAAGCAATCGAATCTTTTGATAAGGCTATTGCAGCTGATTCAAAGCATGAATGGGCTAGGTTCTATAAAGGGGTCGTTTTAATGAATGATTTCAATGAAAAGGATAAGGCGTTAATTATATGGGAAGAACTGCTTTCTATCAATCCAAATTTCATGTCCAGTAAAGACCAGAGTCTGAATCAACTGATTAAACACTTTAGAGAACATTAAAAAAGAAGCAAAATGGCATTCAATTTAAGGCGAGGTCATTTCGTCTTTCCTCTGGGCCTTTAGATGGCTAAAAATGTCCAGAGGAAAGATAAAATTAAGATGAAAGGACCTCTTTCATCTTCTTGTATTCCTGTTCAGTTAATTCTGTTCCTTTCTTCTTACTCATTCTTACCTATTAGGCGTAAATGATGAGAAATTCCTGCTTCATAGAGTGTGGCCCGAACAAACTGCTTAGAGGGTGTTTGAAAAATAGTCAATTGATAGCAAAGTGTTAAAAATATCCCGTAAATACCACCCAAATGGTCTGTTTTTTATAGCAAGAAGAAGATTTTCAATTATTTTCCATTCTGTCTGATAGACTGTATCACTCATGAGAGCCCCTTTTTTCAGAAGTCAGAAATATGATGACTATTTTTCAAACACGTTCTAAGGAAAGGGAGCGTTTTGATCCATAGAAAATTCCAATAGCCCGACAAGAGTTGTATTTAAATTACCTTTTTGACTTCATCGAGCAATCCCCATATCTTTCTACGTTTAAAGCCTGGCCCTGGCCAGGCCTGACTTGATGATCGAGTATAAAGCAAGGAGGACAATCCATGACTTTGAACAATCTGGATGCCTGTATCGCGCCTTTCAAGGCGTTTTCCGAACAAAGCATTGCCGACCTGGATGCCTGGCAGGAGCAAGGGGGCAAAATTGCCGGTATCTATTGCATCTATGCCCCTAGTGAACTGATCCGGGCCGCAGGGGTGGTGCCGGTCAGTCTCTGCGGTAAAAAACAGGCCCCCATCCAGGACGCGGAA
>DATFIL010000459.1:0-2354 GCA_035270145.1 Desulfobacter sp.
AAGCGTATGGATGTCCAGAGCCAGTCCCTGGCGGTTCCCGAGGTTCTGGAATTGAGCCACAAGGAAGCGTCGGTCCTTGAATCCATCATGGCGGATCTGGCCGGCCTGGGTATTCGGGTTGAACCTTTTGGCGGGACATCATTTGTAATAAAAGCCGTGCCTGTGGTGGTGGAGGAAAAGCAGGTGGGGCCCATGGTGGTGGAAATGGTGGAAAAAATCAGCCGGGCCAACGGCACGGGCCTTAAAGATGACTGGCTTGAAGACGCCCTGGCCACCATGGCCTGTCATCGGTCTGTGCGGGGCGGCCAGTCCATGTCGCTGAAGGAGATGACAGCGCTTGTGGCGCAGTTGTTTACCTGTGAAAATCCCATGCACTGCCCCCATGGACGTCCTGTCTTTGTCTCTTTTGATGCCCGCAGTCTTGAAAAACTGTTCAAAAGAGTTGTGTGAGACCGGGGGATGGGATATAAACCTTGAAAATATAGATTTAGTTCAATTTTAACAGGAGTGTAAGAAAACCCCATGCGAAAATTCATGCAAACATTTTTTGCTTTCAAAACAATAGTTGTTGTTTTAACTTTTTTTACGTTCTGGGCAGCAGGCGGTACGGGATTGTGCCGTGACGCAAAAACCGTGGCTGTCTTTCCCTTTGAAATGAATTCGTCCCAGGATCTTGGTTTCCTGCAGAACGGATTGTTCTCAATGCTTTCCTCAAGGCTCTCCGATGCCGGAAAAGTGGATGTCCTGGACCGGCAAACCGTTGACAAAGCCCTGGCCCGGGCAAAGGCCGGCGGGCTTGTTAAAGGCGCTTTCAATGAGGGATCAGCCCGGAATTTAGGCGCACAGATGGGGGTGGATTACGTCCTGTTCGGCAGCCTGACCCATTATGGAGAAAGCATCAGCTTAGATGCCTCTATGGTGGATGTTTCAGGGCAAAAGGATACCCTGGCTTTTTTCGAGCAGAGCAATGCCATGGGCGATGTTATTCCCCTGGTGAACTCTTTTGCCGGTGATATCAATATGCGAATGTTCAACCGCAATATAGATAACAAGATGTATGCCCGTCCCCAGGAACAGAATCCGACCCTTGGGGGGCTGCAGTACGCCGACGATGCCGGCCTCTATGGCGGCGGCATGCCGGCCATGCAGGCAAGCCGGGGATTCACCACCCATCTTAAGATGGAGGAAGTGATCCGGGCCATGGCCACCGGCGATCTGAACAAAGACGGCCGTCTTCAGGTAGTTACGGCAACGGATTCTTCACTTCAGATATACCATCTTGAGGGCAGTCTGCTGGTCGAAGAAACCCACCTGGATTACGCATCCTATTTAAGAATTATCGGGCTGGATGTGGCGGATATTAACGGCAACGGGTATCCGGAAATTTTCGTCACGGCCATGACAATAAACCGGCAAACCCTTTCTTCTTTTGTGGTGGAATATAATGGCTCATCCTATACAACGATCCAGGACGGCCTTTCCTATTATTTTCGTGTGATTGATTCAGCGGACGGCAACCCCGTGCTTTATGCCCAGGATAAAGGCCGAGGCCCCTATGCCGGAAAAATTTACATCATGACGCCGGCCAATGACACCTACCAGGAGGAAAAAGCCATCCGTATGCCCAGGGGTACCTCCGTGCTTTCCCTGGCCAGGGGGCCGGTCCGGGAGAGCAGTGGCAATGAATTTTTAAGCATTAACCAGCATCATCGGCTGGTGCTCATCAACGATGCCGGGTCAGATGAATGGGAAAGTACGGATAAATACGGGAAGACCAATAATTATTGGATTACAGGGGAAGCGGCTTCAGATCAAACTGTCCGGGAACGCGAGTATTTTAATCCCAGAATCAAATTTCATCCCGTGGGGGAGGATCAGAAAAATAAGGTTTTTCTGATTAAAAATAGTGAATTTGGTGCCGGTTCCCTTGGACGGATTAAACGGTTCAAGGAGGGGCGTGTTGAAGTCATGTCCTGGAATGGTATCGCCCTTGCCCCGGTATTCCAGACCGCGCCCCTGCAGGGCTGGGTTTCTGATTTTAGTATTGCCGATATAGACAATGACGGGATGGAAGAATTGGTGATTTCCGTTGTAACCCGCTCCAAGATCGCCATCCTTGCCAAGGATAAGGCGTCGAATATTATCTCTTATAAAATAAATTGAAAACCTCGCACAACGTCACAAAGAACCATAACATCTTTGTGACGTTGTGTCTTTGTGCGAGAATAAAATTCGCATTGCTGAAAAAAAGAATTGACAAACGCATTAAAATAGCATTAAAAGGAAAACTAATCTGGTATCCTGTTTTTAAAAGGAAGGCAGGATGCTAAGATCTCAGGCAGTCAGATTCTTAT
>DATFIL010000460.1:0-8284 GCA_035270145.1 Desulfobacter sp.
CCACTTTATTTTTAGATTAGTAGGGCTGCTGTGTCAAACCCAAAATAAACAATCCCACAGGGTTTGTGTAGACATTTATGGAGCGGTTCGGCTATCCGATTGACATTATTGCCTATTTCCAGTATAGTCTCTTCCCTTTGTATTGCTTGTTATTAATTGATGAGGAAATAGTTAATGAACGTTGAAAATAAGACGGATGAAACACAGGCCAGGGCGGAAATTCCGCCGGAGCAGCTTAGCCTTAAAAGCCGGTTCAAATTCAAATGCCATAAAGGCGTCTCTTGTTTTACCGAGTGCTGCAGGGGAATTGACATCATGCTCACCCCCTATGATATTTTAACCATGCGCAAAAAATTGGATATAGATTCGGAGAAATTTCTGTCTATATTTACCACCCCCCAGCTTCTTGAAAAAGCAGATCTGCCCGTGGTGACCATCAAACTCCTTGATGATGAACGTCGGTCCTGTCCATTTGTCCAGGATAAAGAGGGATGCATGATTTATGAAGACCGGCCGACCACCTGCCGGTACTATCCCCTTGGCGTGGGATCTTTAAGCTACTCAGGGGAGCAGGCTGATGGTGATAAGGATGAGTTCTTTTTCATGATCAAGGAACCCCATTGCAAAGGCTTTGATGAACCTGACGAATGGACCGTAGAGGAATGGCGTCAAGACCAGGGCGTGGATCTGCGTGATGAGGTCAATGACGGCTGGCTGGAGCTCATGGTCCGTAAAAAATCTTTGCCGGCCAGCATGCAGCTGTCCGAACAGGCCAAACAGATGTTTTTCATGGTATGCTATAATATCGACAAGTTTAAACGGTTCGTGTTTGAATCTTCTTTTCTTACCAGGTACAAAATCCCGGAAGAACAATTGGCCCAGATTAAAGATGATGATGTGAAATTGCTCCAGTTCGGATTTGAATGGTTAAAAACCACTTTTTTTCATACTGGAGAGGAGATGTTTAATCTCAAAGAAAAAAGCGGGGAGACAACAGCCGCTAAAGAATAATGTACCCTTAGGGGCCAAAGATCATAAAGTTAAGATGCTTTCAGATTAAAACCACGAAGTTCGCGAAGAACACGAAGTTTAGTACTATAATATCTTCTTCGTGGACTTCGTGGTAAAAAACTCAATATAAATATTATTTAATAATTATACCATAGGTTTTCGTGGGCGGCCAAATCGTTAAGACGGGCGTCAATATCCAAATTAAAGAAAGAGGCGGCCGGCGCAAGAATTTCCGGATTGTCTGCCTGCACCTTTTTTAACGCAGAAAGCGCAATATCAAAGCCTTTTGGGGTCACTTTTCCCAAGGGCGCACGGCAGGGGCCGCACGGCATGCCAAGAATCTGCATCATGGTTTTCAAGGGCAAAGGATTTCTGGCCCGGCACATGACAGGTCCGTACTTGCTTTGCTCTTCCGTGGTGATTACCACAATATCCAGTAAAGGAGACAATGCGGTCTGAAGGGCAAGGGCCTCTTGGGTTTCACCCTCTTTGAGCAGTTCAACCATTTTGACCATGGTTGCCGGCGCAATATTTGACATGACTGAAATGGCCCCGCAGGCCCGGATCTGTTCATCTGCCATGATGCGGCAAACCAGGGCATCGTCCCCGGAAAAGATATTGAAGCTGTCCCCGCAAAGTTTTCTGGTCAGCTTCATGTTGTCTATATTTCCGGTGGCTTCCTTGACACTGGTTACATTGGCACAGTTGTCCGCAAGTATGGCAAGATCCTGGGGCAGCATTTGTGCACCCGTACGTCCCGGGATGATATAAGGAATAATATTCAGACCCGGGGTTTCCCTTGCCACCACCTCATAATATTCCCGCCGGATTTCAAGGGAGGACGGTCCATTGTAATAGGGATCCACCAGGAGGACAGCGTCCACGCCCTGTTCTGCAGCATGGGATGTACCGTTTAATGCTTCATCCGTGTTGTTTGAGCCGGTGCCGGCGATGCACTTGCATTTACCCCTGGTCTGTTTGGCAATCAGATCAATAACTAAATTATGTTCGTCCCATTTGAATGTAGGGCTTTCACCAGTGGTGCCGGTGGCAAGAATTCCGGTAATCCGGTTTTCAATCTGGAAATCAATGAGCCCGGACAGGCCGTCCCGGTCCAGATCTCCTGCCGGGGTGAACGGGGTGATGAGTGCTGTGTAGCATCCTTGTTTCATAACTTACAAGCTCCTGATGGTTATTTGCGCTGCATGCGCGGATAAAACAATTTGCCCAAAAAACGTTGTGTCAACTCTTTGCAGGGCAGGGGGTTAAGTTTTCCTGAAACTCAATGATCGAGTGAAAGACCTTGACACCCGAATAAAAAAAATTATTATATTAAAATTTTGTTTAAACACAATGATAAAGTCATATAAACAGCCAAAGGAGACATAAATGGCCAATTCTAAAAATTTGCCCAAAAATGCAGACGAGCAAATCGCACGGCTTAGACAAGCACTGGCCCAAAATGCCGAATGCGGCACAACCCATTATAATCTGGCTGTTGCGCTGATTGGAAAACAGGAGTTTGCGGAAGCAGAACAAGAACTGCACGATGCTATTGATTGCAGCCCCTCCCTGGCAGAGGCCTATGCCCAGCTTGGCGGAATTTGCCTTCAACGGGGGGACATTGAGGGCTGTTACCGGTTCAACCAGCGGGGCACCAAGGCCCGGGCCGGCTTTGCAGAAGGCTATGCAAATATGGGCTTTGTTCTGCTGCAGCTGGTGGACGGCAAAGATGCCAAAGAAGATGAGGAAAAAGTGGACAAGGCAATTAAGAATTTTAAAAAAGCCATTATCCACAATAAAAATTTCGTTCAGGCTTATACCTCCCTGGGAACGGCTTATTTTATGAAGGGATTGGTGGAAGAGGGGATCAAAGCCAACCTCCAGGCCCTGTCCGTGGAGCCCAAATTCCCCATTGCACATAACAACCTGGCCGTGGCCTATCTTCAACTTGAAGATTACAAACAAGCCATCAAGCATTGTGATATTGCCGTGGATTTAGGTTTTGACGTCAACCCGGCACTGCTGGATGAGCTTGCCCCACACCGGAACGCATAATCACACCTGTGATGACAGGTTTTTATTGACATGCGGACATATAAATTTTATATCAGCTATGTTATTTTGATTATAATGTCTGATTTAAAGCGTTCATTTTTTCGGTAACGTTTTAAAATGATAGGAAAAATATTGATGGAAAGTTGGAAAACTCTTTTCATTGTTGCATGTAAATCAACTTTTAACGGAGGTAAGTAAATGGCTAAGCATGAAACTCCTTTCTTGGACGAGCTGGAAAGCGGCCCGTGGCCTAGCTTTGTTTCTGACCTGAAACAGCAGGCAGAAGTTAGAGCCAAAAATGAAAAAGGCGTTGAATTCCAGATCCCCCAGGATTGCGTGGAAGATCTTCTTGGTGTTTTGGAACTTTCTTACAAACATGGACGGACCCACTGGAAACACGGCGGGATCGTTGGTGTGTTCGGTTATGGCGGCGGCGTTATCGGTCGTTACTGCGATCAGCCCGGTATGTTCCCCGGTGTTGAAGCATTCCACACCATGCGTGTAAACCAGCCCTGCGGTAAATACTACAGCACTGAATACCTCAGAAAACTGACTGAACTGTGGGATTTCAGGGGTTCCGGCGTAACCAATATGCATGGCGCCACCGGCGATATCATCCTGCTGGGTACCACTACGCCCCAGTTGGAAGAAGTATTCTGGACACTGACCCATGATCTTGGGCAGGATTTAGGCGGTTCCGGCTCTAACTTAAGAACTCCTGCGGACTGTCTTGGAGAATCTAGATGTGAATACTCCTGCTATGATACCAGCGCACTTTGCCATTTCCTGACCAACGAATATCAGGATGAGCTGCATCGTCCGGCATTCCCGTACAAGTTTAAGTTCAAATTTGACGGCTGCCCCAACGGCTGTGTTGCCTCCATCGCACGTTCCGATATGTCCTTTATCGGTACCTGGAAAGACAACATCCGCATTGATCAGGACGCAGTTAACAAATATGTTGAAAATGATCCGGCTTATCCTGCCAATGCCGGTGCCCATAAAGGTAAAGACTGGGGCCCCTTTGACATTGAAAAAGAAGTTCTCAACCTTTGCCCCACAGGCTGCATGAAGTTTGAAAACAAAAAGTTGACCATTAATGATGAGCACTGCACCCGCTGCATGCACTGTATCAACGTAATGCCCAGAGCACTGAAGATTGGTGAAGAAACCGGTCTGTCCATTCTCTGTGGTGCCAAGGCACCGATCCTCGACGGTGCCCAGATGGGTTCCCTGCTGGTTCCCTTTATTGAAGTCAATGCCGATAATGATTACGAAGAAATTACGGAAGTCATTGAAAACATCTGGGATTGGTGGATGGAAGAAGGCAAGAACCGCGAACGTCTTGGTGAGTTGATTATGCGCCAGGGTTTCCAGAAACTTCTCGAAGTAACCGGCATCGAAGCTCAGCCCCAGCATGTTGCCTACCCGAGAACCAACCCCTATATCTTCTGGAAAGAAGACGAAGTGCCGGGTGGCTGGGAACGTGACGTTGAAGAATACAGAAAACATCACTTAAGATAAAAAGGGAGATATATAATGGCATTTATTTCTACAGGGTATAATCCCAAGAAACCGATGGAAAACAGAATCACCGACATCGGTCCCAAAGACTATCACGACTTTTATCCTCCTGTTATCGCAAATAATAAGGGCAAATGGTCTCATCATGAAATCCTGGAACCCGGCGTACTGGTTCATGTCGGCGATTCCGGAGATGAAGTATATACCGTAAGAGTCGGCGGTTGCCGTCTGATGTCCACCACGCACATCAATGAAATCTGTGAAATTGCAGACAAACATTGTGACGGGTATGTACGTTTCACCACCCGTAACAACATTGAGTTCATGGTTGATTCCAAAGACAAAGTAGAACCGTTGAAAAACGAGCTGGCTTCCAGAAAGTTCCCCGGTGGTTCCTTGAAGTTCCCCATCGGCGGTACCGGTGCCGGCGTTACCAACATCGTTCACACCCAGGGCTGGATTCATTGCCATACCCCTGCCACGGATGCTTCCGGTACCGTAAAGGCTACCATGGATACCCTGTTTGACGACTTCCAGCAGATGAGACTGCCGGCTCAGCTTCGTGTTTCCATGGCTTGCTGTCTGAATATGTGTGGTGCGGTTCATTGTTCTGATATTGCCATCCTCGGCTATCACAGAAAACCGCCGATGCTTGACCATGAATACCTGGACAAGGTTTGCGAAATTCCGCTGGCTGTTGCTTCCTGCCCGACTGCAGCGATCAAACCGTCTAAACAGACCCTGGCCAACGGCACTGAAGTAAAATCAGTTGACGTTAAAAACGAACGCTGCATGTACTGCGGTAACTGCTACACCATGTGCCCCTCCATGCCGCTTGCCGACACTGAAGGTGACGGTATCGTTCTCATGGCTGGTGGTAAAGTGTCAAACCGTATTACCGATCCGAAATTCTCCAAGGTTGTTGTGGCCTTCCTGCCCAACGAAATGCCCCGCTGGCCGTCCATGACCGACGCCATCAAAAAGATGGTTAACGCCTATTCAAACGGCGCTAACAAATACGAACGTCTGGGCGATTGGGCAGATAGAATTGGATGGGAAAAATTCTTTGAGGCTTGTGAGCTTGACTTCACGCATCATTTGATTGACGACTTCCGTCAGCAGGCCTACATGAGCTGGCGTCAGTCCACTAATTTTAAATTCTAATTATAGCTACGAGAATTTTTTTGAATTTAGCATAATTAAATTTGGATGGACCGGAGGGCATTTTGCTCTCCGGTTCACCCCTTTCAATAAAAAGGAGTCTTATTATGAGCGATCTTCTCGATGATAAAGAAGCGGCTACCAAAGCAGTTGTTGACTGGCTGAACAAAAAGGCCAAAACAAAATCCAAATTTTATATTAAAGATTTTTACAAAATTTTCCCCGATGACAAACCCAGAATGATCAAAAAGGTTGTCAACAAAATGGTTGAGGATGGGATTCTTGAATTCTGGTCTTCCGGATCCACCACCATGTATGGCCTTAAAGGTGCCGGCATCCAGCACGCTTCCGAGAACGAAGAGTAAAAAGATTGCAGCTTAATTCATGAACGTCAGTCGGGAAAAAGTCCCTGGAGTTGTCATTGCCGGACTCAGGGGTGGTTCAGGCAAGACAATAATATCCCTCGGGATAACTGCTGCGTGGATTGCTCAGAATATAACAGTGGCCCCGTTTAAAAAGGGTCCTGACTATATTGACGCCGGCTGGCTATCACGGGCAGCCGGTCGCCCCTGCTATAATCTTGATACTTATCTGTGCGCCCAGTCGGTTGTGCAGGCCTCTTATCTTACCCATTCTCAATCTTGTGACATTGCCTTGATCGAAGGCAACCGCGGTCTTTTCGACGGTATTGACATTGACGGGACCACTTCCACAAGCGAGCTTGCCAAATTACTGGATCTGCCGGTGGTACTGGTGCTGGACTGCACAAAATCCACCCGGACCATGGCTGCTGTGCTCATGGGCTGCATGCAGTTTGATCCTGGTGTCAATATTTGCGGCGTTATCCTCAACCGTCTTGCAGGAAAGCGCCATGAGGGAAAAATTCGGGCAAATATTGAACGGTTTTGCAATATTCCGGTTCTTGGTGCTTTACCAAAGCTTAAACAGGAAGATTTTCCTGAACGTCATATGGGGCTTGTTACTTCCGAAGAACACGGAGAAAGCGATGCGTCTTTGACCCGGGCCAGGCAGGTGGCCTTGGATAATATTGATATTGATGAATTGTTTCGTTTAGCTACTACTTTTAAGGGGCAGGGCATGCCGGTTGCTGACTACGCCCGGCAAGACGCTGTTCCGGCAATTCATACGACAGAAAACCAAAATCCGGCAAGCAATAATTCCACTGTTACCATTGGTGTTGTCCGGGATTCGGCATTTCAATTTTATTATCCGGATAATATTGAGGCTTTGGAAAATCGGGGTGCCAAGATTAAATTCATCAGTCCTTTATCCCAGTCCGACATCCCTGACGTTGATGCCATCTACATGGGCGGCGGTTTTCCTGAAACGCATGCTACCCAGTTGTCTACCAATAAAGTCTTCAAGGAAAATTTAAAAACCCTGTCACGCAAAGGCCTGCCCATATACGCTGAATGTGGCGGCCTGATATTCCTTGGTGAGAGCATTTGCCTTGATGATGTGGTTTACCCCATGGCCGGGATTCTACCCTTACGGTTTGGGCTTTCCAAGCGTCCTCAGGGCCATGGATACACTGAGGTTAAGGTGGTCAATGAAAATCCTTTTTATGCCATAGGAGAAGTGCTGCGCGGTCATGAATTCAGGTACTCCAATGTGATCTCCATTGATTATGATAATACTGCCATGGCATTTAAAATGACCCGGGGCAAGGGTATTGTTGAAAAAAAAGACGGATTTTTTAAAGATAATACCTTTGGTACCTATACCCACATCCATGCCCTTGGTTCCACCAGCACAAGCTGGGCACCTTCTCTGATTGCTAAAGCCAGACAATTTAAAGCCTCACGCCAATAACCATCCCCATCACCCCATCATCCATTCAATTATACCGGCATATGAAATTAAATCGTATTCAAATTAAGATTTTTGAAAAGCTCAGCAAAGAAAAAGGTATCGACGCTGACGATTATGTAAATCAATATTCTATGGAATTCATCCATATGCAACGGGATAGACTCCAAGATCTTAGTGAAGAAGAAGGAGACAATTGGATTCATCGGGCATATCTTTTATCCCTGTAATCACACAGGGATGGTCTAATGGCTAAATGGGTTTGGCTCATGTTGCGTTTCAGGGTGGTACAATGGTAAAGGGTATTTTTTAATCGAATACCCCTAAGGAGCCCAACAGATGCAGGTAAACATAAAGACGCTTATTGATGACACACAATGTTACGACGCTGTTCGGGAATTGCGCTGGCCAGAAGGACGCCAATGCCCGTTTTGTGATTCCAAACGCGTAATCAAGAGGGGCCTCGATGAAAAAGAACCAACCAAACAGCGTTATGAATGTAAAGATTGCGGCAAACGCCTTGATGATCTGACGAACACCATTTTCGCTGGACATCATCAACCCCTCAAAGTATGGATATTGTGTCTGTATTTTATGGGATTGAACTTGTCCAACAAGCAGATTGCCAAAGAACTATATCTGGACTGGGGTGTCTAAAAAAGCCTTTTTGCTTTATTTTTTTTATTCTGAATTCTGCCCG
>DATFIL010000461.1:0-2802 GCA_035270145.1 Desulfobacter sp.
TAACGAGCATGCCCAAGCACCCTTTAAAAGACCTTCAAAGGATCGGATCAACGCTTTTTTAACCATTCTTTTAGACCGGGATATGACCGCCATTGTCAGGAAAAGCAAGGGGGATGATATATCGGCGGCCTGTGGGCAGCTTAAAGCAGCCCGGATAAATGATGCTTCATCGTGCTCTTAATCGTGCTCCTGCTCTTGCTCTAAATAATAGAAGGAAAGCAAATTCTAAAAGGAGTAAGATTAAGAGCACGAGCAAGAGCAAGATTAAAAAACAAGGCAAGGGCCGGTTAGGGCGTTTGTATTAACAGATCATGAAATGCGCCTGATTCAGGCGTGACAACCTCTATTTCTTTTGTTCCCTGTTTTTCAAAGATGCTGATGCGCGTTAGCGCCCCGGCAGGTGTTTTGGTATACCCGGATGTAATCGTTGCTGCCAGGTGCAGGGCGGCCTCGTCGGTCTGTCCGAAAATCAGGGCGTCCGGACCGGGCAGGTGGGTACAGCGAAGCCGGATGTGGGTTTTGGGGTCATAGAGAGTCATAATTTGTTTGTTCTCTGCCTGATTTCTTCCCACCACAAGCTTGGATCTGCTGTTCAGGCGGAAGTGCCGGCCGTATTTGAGTAGATGCAGCTGGGTTTTACTTTGCGTTTTCTGGACATATAAAAGATCTCTTAACCGCTGGGAATACCCCTTCTCCGTGAGCAGGCATCCGCCGGCAGGGGATGGGTATGCCGTGATACCGTACTTTTCTGCCAGAGCGGCCTGAGCTTTCCTGCTCCGGCCGCTGATGCACAGAAGGCGACGCCTGTCCACAAGACCCTTTTGCTCGGCAATGGTTTCGGGCAGCAGACCAGCGCTTAAAGGACGAAGAATCAGACCCTCAAATCCACAATTTTTTTCTACATAACGCAGGGAATTTTTTGTCTGGGATTTTGGCCGCTGCCCCACCACCTCACCTGAAAACAAAAAGTCGGCCCCTATTTCCGCCATCATGGCGCCGGCTTCGGCAAACATCAGTGTATGGCAGTCCATGCAGGGGTTCATATTTTTGCCGAAACCTGCTTTGGGTGCTTTTATCATTTTCATGTAGGCATCTGTGATATCTTTTACGATCAACGGGATGCCGGTCTGTTTCGAGGCTTTTTTTGCGGCTTTGGCATCGAAAAAGGGTGTTTCAAAACTGATCCAGGTCACATCAATGCCCTGGTCCTTGAGTATAAGGGCCGCCAGTATGCTGTCAAGGCCGCCCGAGCAAAGGCCCAGGGCTTTGACCTGTCTTGTGGTTTTAAGCATAAGAGCCTTTAACCTCAGTCCTTTCGCCCGTCGGGATGGCGCGTGCCTTTGACGGCACCTGGTTCTCCCGTTACAAAATCGTTTTTCATGTAATTTACTATGTCATCGGTGGGCAGTACATTTGCCATCGTGCCGCCGGCTACCTTTAGAGCGATCTCCTGATTCTTTGTTGCGGTTGCCACGGCGTCAGCTGCAATTACGACATCGTAACCGCGCGAACTGCCTGCATACGCCGTACTAAGAATGCATTCATCAGTCCAGAGGCCTGAAATTACAATGGTATCAATGCCGTCGGCCTTTAATTTTTCATCCAGATAGGAATTGCCGTTTTCATCAAAATTCCAAAACATATCCAGATGCTTTCCATCATAGAACCAGCCGTCGGACATTTCCTGTTGTGTCGGAGCGATTTCCGACAAGGGCATCATTCCCGGTGCACCGGTGAAAACGTATACCGCATTCTCCGGGTCTTCAGGACGCAGGCCCTTGGGACCATACCATCGATCCATGGCATTGCTGATGCCGTCGTCAAAAGTACGGGTCCAGGAACTCCACATAATGCACACGCCGTCGTTTGCTGATCGAGCCTCACGAAATACATCTACAAGTTTGATCAGATTCGGGAGAATACCACCTGCATACGGCCGATACTCTTCCTGGCAGTCATCAAGAAGCAGTGCGATTCTGCGAGGCCGGTCTGCCAGGTTCCAGGCGCTCCAGAAGCTTAGGGGCAGTCCATTTGGGCCCCCCGGCGTTTTTTTGTGATTATCCATGGGCTCCAGTGCCAGATCCATATCGCGGTGTTTGCGTGGCTCGCGCAGAGCCTCTTTAAGTGTTAGAATCTTGCTGTTTTCGTTCATATTAAGCCCCTTTCAAATTTTATAAATCCGCAGGCAACTGTCGCATGGGTCGGCAGCAAGCGTCATATCACCAACGGGGGTTTTACTTTTTCTTTTATTTTTTATGGCCGACACGGTATACTCAATTATTTTTGGCCGTTGAAATTGTTTTTTCGTTATGACAAAATAAAATAACATTAATTGTGAAGACTTGGAAGTTAATCTGTAAAAATCGTATTTTTAGTTTTTTTATCTAAGGTTTCGGTAAGTTTCTTTTTTATTATAAATATGGGAATGGGTCTGAAAAGGAGGGTGAAACATGAAAGGAGAAAAAGCAAAACAGGTTATAAAAAATATTCTAACCCCTTTGGATATCCGGATCAACGGAAACCGTCCATGGGACATTCAAATCAACAATCCTCAGTTTTACCAGCGGGTGATTTCCGGTGGTTCTTTGGCCCTGGGGGAAAGCTACATGGACGGCTGGTGGGACTGCAAGGCCCTGGACGAATTTTTCAAGCGGCTCTTGGAATCCCGGATAGATAAAAAAAACAAATCGTTGAAACCGGCAATTCTCTGGGAGGTATTTAAAGCCAGGGTCATGAACCTTCAAAGTGGCGCCCGGGCATTTATCATTGGCCGGCGGCATTATGATACCGGCAACAGGCTTT
>DATFIL010000462.1:0-3261 GCA_035270145.1 Desulfobacter sp.
GCTTTTGAGATGCGGTTCCAGAAGCTCTCAATTCGATTTCGGTAGCTAATGCCACACAGCAGACATACAAGAAAATTAGCAGGATGAATGTTTTCACGAATTACTCCGGGTGTGAATGCTGTATACAACAGTATTAATATCTGGAAAATTTACACCAGATTGCCTTATCTCTGTAAATATTTTCCATATTATCTCATATTATCATTTTTAATATGGAAAAATCATTCCAGGATATCACGCAATCCTTTACAGTTTCCATAAGAACGAGTATTATCATATCTATTATGGAAAGCAAGAAAAAATTTACGCCAAATCCAAACCTCAGGCTACTTGATCAAGTCCGCGAAACGCTTCGCTATTATCATTATGCAAAATCCACGGAAAAGACATATTGCCAATGGATTATTCGCTATATCCATTTTTTTGAGAAAAAGGTGCATCCAATGGATATGGGGGAAAAAGAAATTGAGCGTTTTCTTTCCCACCTTGCTACCCATGAAAAGGTAGCCGCTTCTACCCAGAGACAGGCTCTCAATGCCCTGGTATTTCTCTACCGTGATGTTCTGTTAAAACCGCTTGATAACTCAATCGCTCCTGTTCGTTCAAAATCTAAAAAACGGCCGCCGACTGTTTTGACGGAAAAGGAGGTGAAACGTGTGCTTGATCACATGAGTGGCACACACATGCTGATGGCGAGATTGATCTACGGGTCCGGCATTCGGCTCATGGAGTGTGTCAGGCTGCGCATCCAGGATGTGGATTTTGGACAAGGTCAGATTTATGTCAGAGACGGCAAGGGAGGGAAAGACCGTACCACCTATCTTCCGAAAATAGTCGCAGATGATCTTCGCCGGCATATAGAGCGTGTGAAAATTATCCACCAGCAAGACCTTGATGATGGTTTTGGCGCTGTGTATTTACCTCATGCTCTGGCAAAAAAATATAAAAACGCGGCAAAAGAAATTGGTTGGCAGTATGTCTTTCCATCTCGCTCCCGTTCTATCGACCCACGCAGTAAGATTGAGCGTCGTCACCATGTTCTTGAGTCAGGATTGCAAAAAGCAGTAAAAACCGCGGTTGCAAAATCCGGTATTGATAAACGAGCCACCGTCCACACCCTTCGTCACTCTTTTGCCACTCATATGCTTGAGCATGGTGTAAACATCCGCGTCTTGCAAGAGCTTCTCGGGCACGCCGATGTAAAAACTACGGAAATATATACCCATGTCATGCGCAAGGATATTCATCGGCTGCAGAACCCTCTTGACCGTCTCTATAAAAAATAGAAATTCTGAAAGCATGTATCAAAAAGCATGCAATAAAAAAATAATATCATATCCTCGGAATTTTTTTCATCCGTTTTAAGAGCATGTAACCAATGGCACATATACAAGCAAATATGCTCAAAATTACCATACACCATTTTGCAGCAGTGGTGATACCGGCCAGACGGTTTAAAAGCGGCCAGGCTTTTGGGAAACTGAGCATGACAATTGATATGATCAAGTTTTCAAGAGTATCAAAGAATAGTGGAACCAAGGGAATCAGGTTGAGCTGTTGAAACCGGCTGTCCCGAGGAAGGCTGATCGTATTGGCATAACTTATGATAAAACAAAAAAATCCGGCATAGACAAGGGACCAGGCAATATCATGGGTGATCCGTGTTTTCACATAGGCATGGCGTCCATCATTGCCGTATTCTTTGGCAAAGTCCAAAAGCTTTTCAGCATCATAATAAAAGAGCCTGTCAGGCGAGCCCAGTCCTGATGATATCGTATCCATGATCTGGGCCATGTCAGGAACGATAAAAAAAACAAAGATCAGCAAAATAAGAAAAGAGACGAATAAAACCGGCATCGTGGATATCCGACACAGGTACCGGGAAATTTTTGTGAACATGCGGTCTCCTTTTGGGCAAAGCCAATGACATGATGCGTATGTCCAGCCCAATGGGTTCTATCTCGGGGCCGGTTTTTGAATGGTTTGGTCCAGCCGGATATCAGGTCAAAATGGAGACCAGGGCCAGGGCCCATATCACACCGGCCAGCACAAGGCAGATGAAGACAGCTGCACTGCCCATGTCCTTTGCCCGGCCGGCAAGCTCATGAAAACCCGGGGATGTCATATCTACAACAGCTTCAATAGCAGAGTTGAGCAGCTCCACTATCAAAACCTGAGCCGTGGCAAAAAAGAGCACCCCCTTCCATAACAGGGACAATGGCAGGAAAAAAAGCACCACACAAAGCACGGCCACAAGCATAATTTCCTGCCCAAAGGCGGCCTCATGGGCCAACGCATGGCCCAGCCCTTTGAGTGTATATAAAAAAGCGGCCCATATTCTTGCCAAACCGGTTTTTGGAGCAGGTTTTCGATTCATAATATTTTGCCTATCAATTATGCCGTTTACTGTAAAGCCCCGGGGGGAAAATTATATGTGAGAACAGTTGAGAACCCTGTTGCATAAAATCTGTCGTCTTTTTTATCCATTGGTTTTGTGTTATTTTGATTTTTAAAATAGTTTTATTTGGTTAAAAAGGACTGAAAATGAGAAAAGAAAATATCCTGGTGGGTATACTGGTGGTGCTGGTGTTGGGTGGAATATATCTATACAACCGGTCTGCGCTGGATTTGGGTGCCCAGGTCCCCCAGGTAAACATTGAACCGCCTGCTGCTGACGGTCAAGCCACGCAAAATATATCAATGACAGGGTCTAAAAATATTTCCTGGAATGATTATACCCCGGGAATGGCCCTGGCTGAGAAACAGGGAAAAAGCATTTTTCTTTATTTCCATGCATCCTGGTGCGCATACTGCGTTAAATTAAAACAGGAAACCTTCACGGATGACCGGATCAAAGCCTACCTGAATGACCATTTTGTCAGTATTGGCGTGGACACGGACAAACGTGAGAAACTGGCCCGGCAATGGGGGGTTCGGGGACTTCCAACCCTGTGGTTCCTGGAAGCGGACGGCAAAAAAATCAATAGTCTGCCCGGATTTGTTGCTGCGGATCAATTGCTTTCAATTTTACAATATATTCACACCCAAAGTTACAAAACCATGAATTTCCAGGAATATGTCCAACAAAAAAAGTCTTGAACCAATATTGATAATGAATTCCTGCTTGAATATTTAATGCAAATTATGATAGCGCAAATGTCGTTTTGATTTGTTTTTATTTTTAGGAGAATTGATCATGATACGGGTCGGCATTATTGGTGGGTCAGGACTGGATGACCCTGATATTTTAGAAAATTGTGA
>DATFIL010000463.1:0-5837 GCA_035270145.1 Desulfobacter sp.
ATCGATTTTTACCTTTAAAAGAATCTCATAGACAGAATATAATTTACGATACAAATTCTGATATGTCAAATACTATGATCTGCACTGGATATTTGCCATAAGCAACCGGTTTCCGTGTCAGTTCCGTTTGGTTTTGATTAAACTACAACACGGCATTCTTTCTTTGATCGAAATGAGAACTAACAGGGTCAGCACTAATGGTATATAAGCTCGCCCAAGTTTATCTGAAAGCAGCATTTAATAACAGAAGCATTGTGGGGGATCAGTTTAAATTTCATACTGCAGACTATGTCAAAAACAAAATTCCACCAATAATGGATTCAGAGGCCAGGACTATTATTAATAGTTATCACCACCAAGCACCTGAAAAATGAGAACGGGTACTCAATACTCAATATTTATCTCCAATTTTAACCCCACAATCAGGATTATTCCGGCGGCGGGCTCGGCACTTGATCCGGAGGATCAAGGACACTATTGTCCTCCAGCAGTTTTCTTTCTAAGCTGGAGCTCATGGCAAGCTGGTCCCTGTATTTTTGGATTTC
The DNA here is from genome assembly GCA_035270145.1 of Desulfobacter sp. Classification (GTDB taxonomy): domain Bacteria; phylum Desulfobacterota; class Desulfobacteria; order Desulfobacterales; family Desulfobacteraceae; genus Desulfobacter. The sequence continues at coordinate 546 of DATFIL010000463.1, forward strand.
TGCCTGCTGCCGGATAATTTCTTTTCGGGTGTTATAAGCAAAAATAGTTTTGAGAATCAAAATAATTCCGCCTACCACAACAATGGCCAGAATGATCCATTTAAGCTGCAGAATGGAATGGACACTGATTCGGCCCACTGCAATAAGCAGGTCGGGAACCATCCAGAAAAAAAGCCGCAAGCATAACGATGGCTCCCATTTAGATTTTTTGATGCCGAATAATATGTTATACATCCTCAAAAGCCGGGATCAGAAAAACAATAAAGAAAATCGGTACCAGGGGTACGCAGACCGATAATGCAATCCAGGTACGCGTTGGGAATGGATTATCAATGGTTTTCCGGATAATTTCATAGCCTTTTTCTCTGTAATTTTTCAATGCCGTACACACTTTTGAATTGCTGCACTTGCTGAAAAAAGGTTTCATGCACCTGCATTTTTTAGTATGTTAATCTTCTGTAAAACGAAACATAAAAATACAAAAATCAGGAGAAAATACATCGTGAACATGACAAAGGCATATGCGACAAGATCATTTATAGTTATTGTGCTGTTTATGTTGACCATTGGCGGTTCGGTGGGTGCCGGGATCTATTTCGGACTAAAGAAAACGGCACGCTTCTTGGCACCAGGATCTGACGGCATAATCACTATTCCGGGAATCAATGAGACCGTTACAATTCAAAGTCTTGCTGATGCGGCTCGTTTTTTAGATATGGTGACGACGCAATATGCTGTCGGCCTTATTGCATCTATTGTCCTTGTTTTTTTAGTTTTAAGCCTTATTCTCTGGGTTATTCTAAAATTAAGCGTGGCTTCATTGTTTGGAAATCTTGTTTCCATGCCTGCCGACAAAAAAGACCGTAAAAGTGGTGAAAGCGCAAAGAAAAAGGATCATGTAGATAAACGATTGGAACAAGAGCGACAAAAAAGACTTTTTCTGCATTTTATATCGGTGTTACAACGGGAAGGCCGGTTGCTGGATTTTTTTGCAGAAGAACTGTCTTTATATGATGATGAGCAGATTGGTGCTGCCGTTAGAAGCGTACAGGAAGACTGCAAGAAAAGTGTTAACAAGTATCTGTCCCCGGTGCCGGTCATTGATAAAGAAGAGGGGGATGTTATTGAAGTTGACTTGGGCTTTGATCCCAATGCCATAAAATTAACGGGAAATGTTTCCGGAGAGCCACCTTTTAAAGGGGTGTTGAGGCATCGGGGCTGGAAGGCTGCAAAAAATGAGGTGCCCAAATTATCAGATGTACAAGATACCTCCATTATTGCGCCGGCAGAAGTGGAAGTTGAATAGAAAAATTTTTATTTATTTGTAGGAGTATGCCGTGAAAGAGGGTCGATATATCGTTGGAATAGATCTTGGAACAACAAATTGCGTGGTAGCCTACTCGGATATGCAAGTTGAAAGAGCGCCCAGGGAAATGGCAAAGATAGAACTTTTCAGAGTGCCGCAGCTCACAGGTCCCGGGGCGGTTGAATTAAGAGATTCTCTGCCCTCTTTTCTTTATGTCAAGGAAGGGCATGAAGATGATTCAGACGCCTTACAGTTGCCATGGAAAGAAGAAGAAACGATTACTGTCGCAGGTGAATTTGCCAGAGAACGCGGTGCCGAAGTCCCCCATAAACTCATTTCTTCGGCAAAGTCATGGTTGTGCAATTCGGCGGTGGATCGAGAATCCCCCATTTTGCCCTGGGAGGCCACAAAAGATATCGAGAAGCTGTCCCCGGTTCAAGCCTCATCTGCGCTGCTCAGGCATATCAAAAATGCCTGGAACCATGAAATGGCTGGTGAAGATGATCCATCTCTTTGCCTTGAAAATCAATCCATCTACCTGACTGTTCCGGCATCTTTTGATGCAGTGGCCAGAGAATTGACGGTGAAGGCTGCCAAAATGGCCGGCTTAAAAGATATTGTCCTCATCGAAGAGCCGCAATCCGCCTTTTATGCCTGGATCGACAAAGCAGGTGACGACTGGAGAGATCAAGTGGAAAAAGGCGATCTTGTCCTGGTCTGTGATATCGGCGGCGGTACCAGCGATTTCAGTCTTATTGAGGTGAACGAAGGGGAGGATGGCCTTTTAAATCTTGAACGGGTAGCTGTGGGCAATCATCTTCTTGTTGGGGGAGATAATCTGGATTTAACACTCTCATACTTTCTTGCGGCAAAACTTCGAGAAAAAAAACAGAAACTGGATACCTGGCAGATGAGAGGGCTTGTTCACTCCTGCAGAAAAGCAAAAGAGGCATTGTTTTCATCTGAAGGTCCCGATGAATATCCTGTGACGGTTCTGGGAAGAGGGTCCAGCCTGATTAAAGGCACGATCAAACTGAACTTGGAACTGGCGGATGTAGAGCAGGTCGTGTTGGATGGTTTTTTCCCGGCATGCAGTCTGGATGACAAACCTGCGGGAAGCAGTGCAACAGGCATGAAAGAGTTTGGGCTTTCCTATGAAGCCGATCCTGCCATCACACGGCATTTGGCCCAATTTATATCGTCTCATACCGATGATCAAGGCAATCCCAGACTGCCGACGGCTGTTGTGTTTAACGGCGGCGTCATGAAGTCCCCTTTGATCAGAGAACGGATTCTGGAAGTCCTAAAGCAGTGGCACAGTGCATCTGAAAGTGGAGAAATCCGGCAAATCAATGCGTTTGATTATGATCTTTCCGTGGCTTGGGGGGCCTCTTATTATGGACAGGCCGCTCGTGGGGACGGCATCAAAATACGCGGTGGGCTGGGGATGTCCTACTATATGGCCATTGAAGCTTCCATGCCCGCTGTTCCAGGGCTTGCCATGCCGACCAGAGCCCTTTGCATTGCCCCCTTCGGCATGGAAGATGGCAGCCAGGCTGAAAGTAAGGATCGTCTGTTTAATTTGGTTGTGGGGGAAAAAGTTACGTTTGATATTATGAGCTCTCCCAATCGTCCTGACGATCAGTTGGGAGATGTGATAGATAACTGGGAAGATATGGGGATCACGGGGTTAACCTCGATTGAAACTGAGCTGGAAGGAACGGACGAAAGATTTATACCCGTCACTTTTGAAGTCAAGGTGACCGAGATCGGCACCCTCGAATTTTGGGCCTGCTCACGGGATGATGATCGCAAATGGCGTTTGGAGCTGAATGTACGGCCCAAGGTGTAACGGTGGTTGGGAGATTATTGTGGATTTTCAAGATAAACGATACGTGGTCGGAATTGATCTGGGGACGACCAATTCGGCGGTATCATACGCTGATCTGACTCACATAGACCCAAAGAACGCTGGTGGTAGCATCGGCAATGAAATAAAAGTTTTTAAGGTGCCTCAATTAACTGGACCGGGTGAATTTTCACTTGTTTCGGTGCTGCCCTCTTTTTTATATATTCCCGGAGCGTACGATGTTGCCGGCGACGCACTAAAGCATCCATGGAAAAAGGAAAACGATCTGTTTGCGGGCGTGTTTGCAAGGGAGCATGGCGCACAAGTTCCATCCCGGCTGGTTTCATCTGCAAAAAGCTGGCTGTGTCATTCCCGGGCCGACCGTGAAGCCCCGATTCTGCCATGGGGATCGCAGAATGTGGATAAAATTTCCCCGGTTAAAGCGACCAGTGAATATTTGAGACATATTCGAAAGGCGTGGAATCACTTTATTAAAGATGAGGATTTGTTTCTTGAAAATCAATTTACAGTCATAACCGTTCCTGCGTCATTTGATGAAGCGGCTCGTGAATATACCTTAAAGGCAGCAAGAGAGGCGGGATTTACTAAAAATATCACCCTGCTCGAAGAACCGCTTGCCGCATTTTATGCATGGGTGACACGGCATGAACATGACTGGCAGTCCCATGTCAAAGCAGATGATCTGATCCTTGTTTGCGATGTAGGCGGGGGAACAACCGACTTCACCTTGATCTCATTGAAAGAGGCGGAAGGCAGTCCGCGGTTTGAACGGCTGGCTGTCGGGGATCACCTTATTTTAGGCGGAGACAATATTGATCTTACCCTGGCGCGTTATGTCGCATCAAAATTCACCCAGAAAGCAAACCTTACCCCGGATCAATGGAAAACACTGAGCTATAAATGCCGGGCTGCAAAAGAGAAACTTCTTTTGGACAGCACTGACAATAATGATGGAGAAAACCGGGTTCGAATTGTATTAAGAGGCGAGGGACGCTCTCTTATAGCAAATACATTGTCAGCTGATCTGGAAAAAGAGGAGCTGGAAGATATCTTGTGCAAAGGCTTTTTTCCGGAAGTTGAGCCCAGCCTTGTTAATTCTGGAAAATCCGGAAAGGCAATCGCTGAATTTGGTCTCCCATATGAACAGGAACCTGCAATAACACGCCATATTGGATGGTTTTTAGAGCGCCATCGCGAAAGTATTAAAGCGACTCTGGGTAAAGAGCCCATACCTGATCATATTTTGTTTAATGGTGGCTCGCTGAAACCGTCTGTGTTTCAAAACAAAATCAGGTCAGCGATTGGAAAATGGTTTTCCTGTGAGAATCAGGCGCTGCCGACAGTGCTGGACAATCGTGATCCGGACCTTTCTGTTGCCCTGGGGGCCTCTTATTATGGTCTTGTCAAACAAGGCATTGGTGTACGTGTCGGCAGCGGCAGCCCCAGAAGTTATTATATCGGCATTGCTTCGGATAATTCTCAGAATAAAAATCGCTCCCAAAATAAAACCTGTGACGCAACCTGTGAAAAAATAATGTGCGTTGTGGAGCGTGGATTGGATGAAGGATCGTTGATTCAGCTACCGGAGATGGAATTTGAAGTCGTAACCAACCAACCGGTTCTTTTTTCAATGTTTAGCTCCAGTTTCAGATCCGGTGATAAAAGTGGGGACATTTTGCAGGTTGATGATTCTCTGACACCGCTGCCTCCCCTTAAGACCATTATTAAATTTGGAAAAAAAGGGGAGTCAAAACGGATTCCGGTTAAGGTTGAGGCGGAATATACCGAAATGGGAACCCTTGCAATGTGGTGCCGCTCAAGCGTGTCGTCCCATCGCTGGAAACTTCAGTTTCAATTGCGGGAACCCCAAGTCGGTGAAGCCAACGAGAGTGAAGTTTATGATGATGATACCGTAAATAATGTCCGTAATCTTTTAACGGACGCCTTTTCCGGATCTGCCGACAATGCCCAATTGTCTTCTGTTGTAAAAAATATAGAAAAACTGGTCGAGACAAAGAAAAATAAATGGCCTTTATCCTTCCTTAGAGCCGTGGCAGATCATTTGATTGAAAATGGCGGATGGCGGAAAAATAGCCCGGAGCATGAAATTAGATGG
>DATFIL010000464.1:0-2699 GCA_035270145.1 Desulfobacter sp.
TCCAAAAAACCTGCCGCATATCCGGGCTGTCCAGGGGACATTTGTACAGCCTGCTTAAAAAGTACGACATCAAATCAAGCTGACGGCCTGTCATTTTTTTCAGACAGTCTTAAAAAAATGACACGTGCTGCTCCTGATAAATCCCCTATTTATTTGAAATCATTGCTATTTATCTCATCATAAATCGTGGCGCACTTTTTGCTGGAACCCTTTTAGTTTAGATCAGAGTAAAATTTTAATTATTTAAAAAAAACCAAGAGAATTGGGGGCCGGCAGTTCAACCGGCAAAACAAAAGGTGGAAAGCCATGAATTTAATTGTGTTTATTCATCCAGGGGCAGGACAATGCGGTGCGGCACTCAAACGAGCGGTCAGGGGCCTGCCCGGACAGGTGAAAACAACATGGTTCTCCGAGTATGACAAACTAGAAGACCAGCTAAACCAACCAGCAAGTTTCATCACGCCCCAGGTTTATCTGCTGCTCATGGATACATTGGATTCTCTGGAAACGTTTTCTTCCATGATATCCTGCTTTGAAGACCGGCGGGTACTGCTGGTTCTTCCGGATCAGTCCCCGGATACGATATCCCGGGCCTTAAAATTCAGACCCCGATTCTTTACAGGCCCAAGTGATCATTTTGACGACCTTTGTGCGGTCATAAAAAAACTATTATAATTGAACAGCGATAAATACTGAACAAGGAGGAAAAATGAATTTGAAACAATTGACCATTGGCAAGCAGATCGCAGTGGGATTTGGTGTTGTACTCATCTTGCTGTTAATTATAGGAACCTTGTCCTTCACCGGCGTGGGCAGCATTGTGGAAAATGCAGAGGAGGTTATACACGGGAACAAACTGGATGGAAACCTTGCCCAGAAAGAAGTGGATCATCTCAACTGGGCGAATCAAATTAACGCCCTGCTGACAGATGACAGCGTGACAACACTCGACGTCCAGACCGATCATCACAAGTGCGGTTTCGGCAAATGGCTGTATGGAGAAGGCAGAAAAGAGGCAGAAGAGCTTGTTCCGGATCTTGTGCCGATATTAAAGGAGATTGAGGAACCCCATAAAAAGCTTCATGCGTCTGCAATTGAAATCCGCAAGGTTTTCAAGCAACCGCATGCGGGTCTTGCTCTGGCTTTATCCAACCGCTTGACTGAACATGTCCACTGGGTCGGTGACCTGGGGCACGCGCTTGCCTCTGAAGCCGGTGGACTGTATTCTTACCAGATGCAGTTGAAGGGCCAGGTCGATCAGGCCGTATCTGCCATCGAAACCATAGAAAAGAACAACCGGTTTGACAGTATTGAAGCGCGGCAACAACGAGCGGCAGATATGATTAAAGGGCTCCGGTTTGGAGACGGCGGCAAGAATTATTTCTTTATTCTTAATAAAGATGTGAAAATGGTCATGCATTCAGCCAATCCGGATCTGGATGGGTTAGACATGATTCGCGAGACAGATCCGGAAGGCAAACGCCTGTTTGCAGATATGGTGACAACCGGTCTTGAAAAGGGCAGCGGTTTTGTGACCTATCAATGGAATCTGCCCGGAACCGCTCAGCCGGCCCCCAAACTCTCTTACGTAAAACGGTATAACCCCTGGGGCTGGATCGTCTGTACAGGGATTTATCTGGATCACAAGAACCATGCACTGGTCAAAAGAGCCCAGGAATTTGCCCAGGGTAAACCTTTTTCAACCGGTGTGCAGCTTGATCCGACAAAATGCGCATTTGGGAAATTCCTGGACGACCCCAAAACAAAAGAATTGATGAACCGCTTTCCCGAGTTGAAGACCGCGTTCACCCAGATCCATGAACCCCATAAGGCCCTGCATGAAAGTGCCGTACAGATTGAGCGTCTGGTTAATCAGCTCAAAATGCACAAGGCCATAGAAACGTTTGAGGAAGAAACAAAACAGTCTTTAGAAGAAGTCAAAAAATACTTCCAGGCCGCCATTGGCGCGGAGCAGGCGTTACAATCCGGTCTGGACGCTGCCAACCGGGTATATGCAGCGCAAACCATGCCGAACCTGAAAGAAACCCAGGGGTTACTGAACACATTGAGGGAAACCGCCAGAAAGAACATTATGACAGACCAAGTCATGCTGAACGCTGCTTCCGGCACTAAAAGAAATGTTTCCATTGTAGCAGCAGTCGCAATGATTGCCGGTATTTTACTGGCCTTTTTCATCTCCAAGGGCATCATTGTGGTTCTAAGCCGGATCACCGCCGGCATGGGTGAGGGCGCGGATCAGGTCGCGTCTGCCTCCGGAGAGGTTTCATCCTCCAGCCAGTCCATGGCCGAAGGCGCATCTGAGCAGGCCGCCTCCATTGAAGAGACCTCATCGTCCATGGAGGAAATGGCGTCCATGACCCGGAAGAATGCAGAGAATGCCGGTCATGCGGACAGTCTGATGAAAGAGGCCAATCAGGTGGTTGGCCGGGCCAATGACTCTATGAAAGAACTTACGGGTTCCATGGAGGAGATTTCAAATGCCAGTGCTGAGACCTCCAAGATTATCAAAACCATTGATGAGATTGCTTTCCAGACCAACCTGCTGGCCCTGAATGCGGCTGTGGAGGCGGCTCGTGCCGGGGAGGCCGGGGCCGGTTTTGCCGTGGTGGCGGATGAAGTCCGGAATCTGGCCATGCGGGCGGCCGAGGCTGCCAAGAATACGGCAGAGCTGATTGAGG